>NZ_JBBJNI010000163.1:5963-8942 GCF_037719425.1 Daejeonella sp.
CGGACTCGATTAATCTTCCGACCCCTTAAGCAAGCTTATAAACTTTTCCGGGCATGCCGATGAGAACTCCTTTCATTTCCATCCCAAGAATATGGGCAGCCAGCTTGCTCTGTGGAAACCCTGTCAATATCGCGAGCTCGTCGACGATGATGGACCCCTTGTTTAGCAGTACATCTGCAATTATTTTTTCCTCTGCCGAAAGATCAATGGCCAAACTTAACTGTTGATTCGTCGCCGACTGAGTTTGAGATCCTGTCCAGCCCAGAATATACTCCAGGTCAGCTAATTTTGTAATTAAATTAGCTCGATTGGTTTTAATAAGATGGTTGCAGCCTGAACTATATTCATCGTTTATCCGGCCCGGATAGGCAAAAACGTCTCTGTTATAAGAATTAGCCAGATCCGCCGTGATCAACGCACCGCCCTTAATATTCGCCTCAACCACTATAGTGACGTCTGCCAGGCCCGCAATAATGCGGTTACGCTTTGGAAAATTCTCCCGGTCAGGAACAGTCCCCGACATGAATTCTGTGAGCAATCCTCCATCGGTAATCATCTTTTCAGCTATCGACCTGTGCTGCTGGGGATAAATTCTATCCAGCCCGTGTGCCATAATTCCAATAGTAGACATTGAATTTTTCAATGCCTCTTTGTGAGCCAGGAAATCGATCCCATAAGCAAGGCCGCTAATTATTAACGGGTTATGTTTTTTGAGGCCAGCTAATAATTCCCGGCATATATCCTTTCCATACTCAGTGGACTTCCTTGTACCTACTATACTGATAACTTTCCCGGTGTTGAGATCTGCACTACCTTTAAAGTATAGCATTACAGGCGCGTCAAAACAGTTCTTAAGCCTTTTTGGATAAGCATTATCGGTTAAGAACAAAGCCTGGATCTTGTACTTTTCTATGAAGCACAGTTCTCTCTCGGCCCGTTCGAACGCGGTATGATTTCTTATGAGTTCAAGTGTTTTTGGCCCTATTCCCGGAACTTTACTCAGATGCCCTTTTTTTGTAACAAAAACCTCCTCCGGACTGCCGCAATAACTGATAAGATTCCGGGCAAGGATAGATCCTATGCCGGGGATGCAGGACAAAGCAATTTGGTGCAGCAAAGACATGTGATCAAAGTCCGCATATTTTTGTTGCGCGTCAAAAATTTGATCAGTCTGTGCGTTTTAGTAAGGGAACGGCATTGAAATGCGAGAGTTGAGAAGTGAGATTGGAGAAACGAGATGCAGCAAGGGAAATAGATGAGCGTTAACATGCGACTCGTAGCCCGAATCTCGTTGCAAGCTTCTAAATCATTGCGGAATATAGACTACAAACTTCGTTTCAAAATAATCTTCCTTGAAATGATCCGTAAGCGGGATAAGCCTGGCATTTAGTTTAGACTCTTTAATTTCTTCCGTGAGATCCCCACCTTTTAAATAAAGTATTCCGTTTTGCAGTTCATTGATAGATTCCTTCAGAAACTTGCCCTTGATCCAGGGATAAAACTCCGACAATCGGGTCACGGCCCGCGAAACAACAAAATTAAACTTATCATTAATCTGCTCAGCCCGGGCATGCGTTGCCACCAGATTCTTCAAATCACTTGCTAAAGCTACTTCCTGAACTACTTTTATCTTTTTTCCAATGGAATCCACAAGGTGAAAGTGACTATCAGGAAACAATATAGCCAGAGGAATACCGGGGAAACCTCCTCCCGTGCCGACATCCAGTATTTTTTCCCCAGGCAGAAAGCTTATTACTTTTGCAATGGCTAGAGAGTGCAGGATATGATGAAGATAAAGCATGTCAATATCTTTCCTGGAAATCAAATTGATACGGGAATTCCAAAACCTGTACAGGTCATCCAGTCCGGCAAACTGATCTTTCTGCTTCTGACTTAAATCCGGAAAATACTGAAGTATAAGGTCAGAAGTCACTTCGAAGATTATTCTTTTTCCGGTTCATAACATTTGCTAATAAATCGCGCGCTCTGAATAATTGAGCTTTTACAGTTCCCAGAGGCAGATCAAGTTGTAGGGCTATTTCCTCATAACTCTGTTCTTCAAAATACCGTAACACGATTAAGGTACGGTATCTGGACGGCAGTTGCTCAACAATATTCTTGAGCTTCTCGTTTTCCTGCTTTTTTATTGAAGTTTCTTCCGGATTTAGGCTCTCAGAACGAACTTCAAACTGCCTTTCCTCTCCGTCATGATCAGTAAGCGTATTTAAAGAAACAACATTTAATCTCTTTTTGCGGATAAAATCGATACAGTTATTGGTAGCTATCCTGAAAAGCCATGTGCTGAATGCAAAATCGGGTTTGTACTTATCCAGGTTTTCAAATGCTTTGCCGAAGGTCTCTACAGTAAGATCCATGGCATCATCCTTATTATTGACCATCTTAAGCGCCATAAAGTATATGGAATCTTTATACCGCTGCATCAATTCAGCATATGCCTTTTGATCGCCTTCTTTAGCCCTGGAAACTACGTTAAAATCATTTTTCGCATTAGGCGAAAAGTTAGGATTTACTTCCATTCCAATCTTTTCTTGAACAGGGAAACAAAGCTAAGAACCATTATATAAAAGTAATAAATGAAATCAAGAACAGGCATCCACCATATCAGATCCGGATAACTTAGCTTTCTAAAGCAAGGTACATAAACAAACACCTGAAAAGCTAGCCGGATTAAATAAACTGAAAGAAGCAGCCACCATTGCGCTTGGATCGCTATAAGCACGAATAGCAGCAAATAAAACAACACTCCGGATCCTGCCTGCACACTGAGTATTTGCTTGTGTTTCAACTGATAAGCTTTCCCGGCTCCCTGATGCCTTAGCTTTTGATTAAAATAGCCGCCAAATGTCTGTTTAGGTTCAGACCAAACCTGGGCGTCAGGGTGTATTTCAAGTGCTGTATTGCTTGTTGTTGCGTTTTGATTTACAAATAAGTCGTCATCACCAGACAAAATATGCATAT
>NZ_JBBJNI010000164.1:0-8854 GCF_037719425.1 Daejeonella sp.
TGCGTGATGTCTATGCCGAGCCAGCGACGGTGGAGGCGTTCGGCGACGTTGACGGTCGTGCCGCAACCGCAGAAGGGGTCGAGCACCACGTCGCCTTCGTTGCTGCTGGTCTTGATGATGCGTTCGAGAAGTGCTTCGGGTTTTTGTGTGGGATAGCCGAGACGTTCTTTAGCTTGCGAGTTGAGCGGAATGTCCAAGTAGCCCTTGAAGTACGGTGCTTCGTATGTTGACACGAGACAAGAGTTGTTCTCCACCAATGGAATCATCCTTCAACATCCCTGAGTTAAAACATGGAGCGATCGCAGGCGAGCGATGAAATGAAGACTGGAGGATTTTAATATGAATATTTAATATGAATGCAGGAAAAGTCGAGAAATCTTATGCGGACTGACTTTCCTCAAAGAAAAAAGCAAACACAGAGCACCGCTTTGGCGATATTTTGCGAGGATTGGAATGACTAATGCAATATTTCCTATGGCATATTGGTGTGGCCAAATTAATTTTCAAAAAGGAAAATATTGTCCTTACCTTTATTAAACATAATTCTACTAAGGCAGATTTAGTTGATTATAGCCACTGTATATTGATACATACCTATTAGCACGTTAGATAATTGAATTTTTTTTCGCCACTAAGATACCCCGGAGGTAAAGCCTCATTCACGAAGATTTTCTTAAGGATTTTTTCTGAGAACCAGTTATCCATTGATACCTATTTCGAATTTTATGCAGGAGGAGCCGGTGCGGCTCTTGAGCTATTATTAAACAAGCATGTTTCGAAAATCGTCTTAAATGATGCCGATTATCACATATATTCTTTTTGGAATGCAATTATTTATGACACTGAAAATTTTCTAAGAAAGCTAAATGATACTCCTGTAGATATGACCGAATGGAGAAACCAGAAAAATATTTACGAGGATGTCAATGGCCTGGATACTTTGACAATTGGATTTTCCACATTCTTTCTAAATCGGACAAACCGCTCCGGAATATTACTGAAGGCTGGACCCATCGGTGGAATGGATCAGGGAGGAAACTACAAATTAGATGCTAGGTATAATAAAAAGAACCTCAGTGAAAGAATAACTGAAATAGCAAAATTGGAGTCCAGTATTACCATCTATAATGAAGACGCCATTAATTTAATGAATGCATTAGAAACCAATTTAGCGCTTGATAGCAGCTTCCTCTTTCTTGACCCGCCTTATTTTGTGAAAGGGAGTAAGCTCTATTTAAACCATTATAACGAGCAGGAACATATCGCCTTAAGAGATTTTCTTATGGCTAACAGGGAGTTTAACTGGTTAGTTTCTTACGACAATGTTACGGCAATACATGATCTCTATAGAAATTTCGATAACTGCTTAGTCGATATTAACTACAGCTTGCAATCGAAAAAAAAGGAAAAAGAAATTGTCATTTTTTCCGATAAATTGCATTTTGCAAACGAACCTACATAACATGGCGACTCAAATTCAGGATATAGCTATTGATCTTTTAGAATTTGATAAGCAGAATCCTAGGCTTGTCGAATTTGGCTTCAGCGAAAAGATTAAAGAAGAAGAGCTTGTTGAAGTGCTATACAGGGTTATGGCAGTGGAAGAAATTATTCTATCCATGCATCATTCAGGATATTTTAAAAACGATCCTTTAATTGCAATACCTGATGGGAAGAAATTCACTGTTATCGAGGGCAATAGACGTTTGGCGGCTATCAAGGTAATAGTTGAATATCCTAAATATGAGAAGTTTTACCCCAAAGCACTTCCAGTACCCACCAATGAAGTAAAAGATCGATTAAAGACCATTCCGGTAGTAATCGAAAAGAGCAGGAAGGATGCCTGGCAGTTTATCGGATTTAAACATGTCAACGGCGCGTCGAAATGGAATAGCTTCGCAAAAGCAGAATATATTGCTCAGGTACACAATGATTTCGGCGTGTCGTTACAGGATGTAGGACTGCAAATTGGTGACACTAATAAGACAGTTCAAAGATTGTATCAATCACTAATGGTGATTGAGCAGGCAGAAAAAAGCCAAGTTTTCGATAAGACAGATATAAATGCACCTAGGTTGTATTTTTCGCATTTGTATACAGGTCTACAATATGATGGTATTAGGGACTTTATTGGATTAAAAGACATTGAAGCAGAGACTAAAGAACCTGTAACGAAGATTACGGAGTTAGGGGAAGTGTTGACATGGTTGTTTGGTAGTAAAAAGAAGGAGATAAAATCAGTTATTGTTTCCCAAAACCCAGACCTGCGAAATTTTGACGCGGTTATAAAGTCGCCGGAAGCCAGATCAGCACTGAGGGCAACGAATGATCTTCATGTCGCATTTGAAATAAGTCAACCAGATGATCTAAAATTTACAGAAAGCCTTAACGAAGGTAAACGAGCTCTGTATAAGTCTTTACAGTATTGGGTTACTGGTTATGATGGTGATATAACAGACTTGAAGACAGCAGGTTCAATAGCAAATATGGCAGACGAGCTATACAATCTAATGGAGAAAAAGCATTTGGAGGTATATGGGAAGAGCGATAAAAAAACTCGGATCACAGAATAACCAATGAGTTCATATAAAATTAATGGCCCTATACCAACTGTAGACTCCCACATTGAAGCTCTGGCAGACTATTTTGAGATCCAGGCGTTATGTGCTCAAAACAATGAGATATCAGCAAAGGATATTCTTAAAAAATTGATGAAACCGGCGGATGAACCAAGCGATGAAGCCGGAATCGAAGACTTAGAAGACAAGATTAATACTAAACTTGAACCGGTAATCGATGCAATTCAGCGACGAATTACAAACTCTAGAGGAAACTATCCCTTCACTTTGGAGGTAAATGGAAATGTAGTTGCATTTCGCGGATTCAATGATTTTACCGCATACCTTTATGTATATCTGCTATTTGCCACTCGATTAAATATGAACGCGAATGCCAGTTTTCAGAATATCGATGGCACTAAACTTTTTGAACTAATTTCTGCGGAGGTTGCGAAAACTTATTTTGGAGATAGAAGTTCCGCTTTAGTTTTCGGAACGGCTTTAGACGGTGGATTCGACGCAAAAGTGAACGATCTATGTGAAAAATTAAATGAGGGGACGTCGTTTGTTAATCATGGCGGGGGCGAAGTCACCGAAAATGATGATGCACTTGACATAGTTGTATGGAAGTCATTTGAAGATCAGGTTGCGAATAAGCTAATTGGATTTGGTCAATGTAAAACAGGTACATCTTATGAGGGACAAAGGAAAGACCTTCAGCCTAAGGATTTTTGCAAAAAATGGATTAAGACGCCGATAAATCAAGAACCCATCAGAATGTTCTTCATTGCGGATGTCATGGAAGTTGCTAAGTTTTGGAAAAGGTCTCTTGACGCTGGAATATTGTTCGATAGAGTAAGAATTATGGATTATCTTCCGAATCTTGACGATGATCTCCAACAAAATATTACACAGTGGAGCAGTGATGCCCTCCAATTTGCGAACAATTGAAAAAAATGAATATTAGAACTTAGTGAGGATTGCTACCCCCCTCCCCGCATTCTCTTGGACGTATCAGCCTAATCCACAACCAAAAACCAAACATCCCAACAGCCATAATCACAACCAACACCATAACCCTCAAACTTATTTTCCAAACTTCCCGACTTTTCGATACTTCATTTTTTCGCATTTCCCTCTCACCAACATACCCAATACTATAATCTTTCTTCACCACCACAGCAGAACTATCTTTCCCATCAGTAACACTCTCTTTCACACCCCAATACTCAATCACCGAAGCCCTCCCCCTAAACCCATTATCCACAGACAAGCTAAACGTATCCAGGGGATAGATCCGCATCCCAACCAATTGCCTGCTGGAGTCTCGGATATCCACAACCCGCACACCATTTATAGCTTCGGAATGACTTTCATTCAGGCTGATCTTTTCTTTCCCAAGTTCGCTTGACTTTGATTTGACGAAATTCAGCTCCCTGCTCCGGCAGGAGGCTAGAGACAGGATTATTACTATTGATATCAGTTTTAATGTTTTCATTTTTCTAATTTTTAGTTTGAATTAATTGTACGTTTACCACATGCGACCACCTTCGGGGTCAAAGCTGACTGAGTAACAAGGGACAGTGAGCTCTCCACTCTCAATTCTCAATTACCCCAACGTATCTGGCTACCTTATAAATAGATTTAACTAGCCTGCGCTTACGGTAAACCCCGTCTCCTTCCCGGCTGCCGAAATTATTGGTGTTCCCTTCCACTGAAATCATCCAGGTACCGTCCCATTGATCGATAAAGCCGACATGGGCTATCCGGGCCTTCTCGGGGAAGAATAGACCGAAAACATCACCCGTACCGGGTGAGTTGAAAGTTGAAAATTGAAAGTTGAAAGTTGGCAAAGTGTTCAGTCCTTCCGGCTTTGCACTCTCAACTTTTCCGCTTTCCTTCTCCGCCAAGCCATTTTCAATTTTCAGTTTTCCATTTTCAATTCTTTGAAGCTTTCCGCTTTTCCCGTAGGAACTCCCTTGGAGTAGTTTTATAGGCCATATCACATTACTAGCCCTAAACAAATCCGGCGACCATCCACTTCGGGGATTTGGAGCCCCCGCCTGCCCAAACACCCAGCACACAAACGCCGCACACCATGGATTGTCCTTTGGAAGGTTTACGTAGAGGAGGTATTTCTCGACATCGGCTCCGGCGTTGATTCCTTTTTCGCGGATGCCGATCTGGGAGGTATAGATTTGCTGTACCCTGATCCGGTCTGAGTTAAAACCGACTGGCGCTAAACTCTGCGTGTTATCTGCCTTTGTTCTTTCCGCGTTGAATAGGATCACGGCGAATCCAATCATAATTGAAAACAGCATACCAAAGATGTTCTCTGCGCTGGAGGTGTGATCAATCCGTTTCATAAGGCTCAGATTTTAGCGCAGATACTTTGCCGATATACGCGCTGTTTGAAAACTGATCCAGCATTTCTGAACGGAAGTACAGCCAGATATGGATCTCGTGGCCAATGACCTCGTTTGGAATTTTGAATGCTCCGATCTGCTCGAAGCGCTGTAGCCCGGTATTGACCGGATGCCAATTTTGTTGCAGTTCCGGGCAATAGATCAGAGCAATCAGTTCATCATTCAGATAAGCATTATAGGAATGGTGACATTCGTAGCAAAACAGCAACTTATTTGATTTTGCATCATACACCATTTCTGCCTGTGGCATACGCAGGGAGCCGGATACGAGAGAAACTTTAGAATAGTCTAGCTTTAAGTGGGGATATTCTCCTGTTATCGACTCGCAAAGGTTTTTCTTCATCGCATTGTGCAAGCCTGATCTCTTCGGGTTGCTCCTGTAACTTTCATTGAGCAGCTTTTTAAGCGGGGAAAGGAAATGCATGACAATCGCGAATTTCCTGCAATGAAACAACTGCTTTTCCGAAGGTGCTTTGAGCGATTTCTTTGGTGCCTGCTTTACATAATTGACCCCATTTTTGGTGCTGTATACCAGATCCCCGACCTTGCCGGTTATCCTTCCTGCTAGTATTCTTGCCATGATAATTTTTTTAGATCTTTAAATCAATGCAGTCAGTACAATTACAAATGCGTAAAAAATGGAGAGATAGAACCCCAGATAGATCAGTACCTTTTGTGAATTAATGAGGCTTCTGAAGTTGCGCTCAAAGTGCTTCGCGGAATATTCGGCAAAGACCGGCCAGATAACTTTGATGATCCACCAGGTGCCAGCTTTGAATATGAGGATGGCAGATACAGCCAGGATGATCGCGCTGTAGATTCCGGGGTCTATAGCCGCAGCGGTTGAATCGATCATTCGCACCGCGTACGGAAATGTGATGAAGATTAATACAATGACGACTATTCCGGTAAATTCTCTATGGAAGAGGAATTCACCAGGTTGAAAATATTTTTGAATGAGTTTCATGGTTATGAGTTTTAGTTTTAAGCCTGCCTGACGTTAGGCAGGTAATAGGTTTTAATTATCCACCGACCGCTAAAGTCTGGAGGGTGAGAAAAATTGCGGCGGCAAGAGGCCGCCGCAAGATTAATTACACAATAACTGCCGAGCCAGCGTAGGAGCTGTTAGACACCCTGCCGTTCCTGGCCATAAAGAACAGATACACATGTACCGTATTCCCCAGGTAAGCTGCCGGGACATACACAGTCATTTCTCCTTCCGGACGAAGTATTCCCATCTCTCCGCTAAGGAAGATGTTGTTTAGCGGATCAAAAATTACGGCCGTGGCCTCGTCATCTAAAAAGCCATTGTAAGGATTAATATCAGGCGACCAACTGATTACCAAAGTCTCTGCATACGCTGTAATTGCAGGGCCAACCGGTGCGGCTAAGGTTCCCTTTGCAACCATAACTTTGCCATAATCGATCGTGTAGTCGGGGTATGTGCCGGTTATCGCATTGTCGAGGATAAACTTTACTGCCATGTTGTAACCTGATGCTTTACGCTGCTTCTGCCCGTTAAATCCGACGTTTAAGAGGTCTTTGATCGGACCAAGAAATCTAATCGCTGTAGCAAATTTGGACTGCTGCTCAAGCTGCTTCAGCGATTTCGGTTTGTTACTGATCTTTGGAATCCCTTTCATGTAGCTGATGTCTCTCCAGGTGCTTCCAATAAAACTTCCGGCTTTGCCGATGAAGGTTCCATTGCCTCCGTTTCTAAGTGTTCCCATGTTTTTTTAAATTTTAAGAGTTAAAAAATCTGTTTATGTACCGGTACAGCACAAACCTGGTTACAAAGCAAAAAACCGCCAAATTTTTGCCGCCAATTGCCGAAACTTGCCGGAAGGTTGCCGTGGATTGCCGCTAGGAGGTTCGGTCTTCACCCGGGCGCCCACTTTTGGAGTCCGTTCAAAAACTGTGGGTATCTGGTGAAAGACTGCAGAAAGACAGGACTAAGACAAATGGAAGACAGACGGTAGCTTCATTATGGCGGGCTGCCGGATTTCTCGCGCGGTGCTTTAGGAATAATTCTGCAGGAGACGAACAAACCTTAAACGTTTTCCAATGGTTTCACGAAGAAAAGGGGGTTTTTCCCGAACGTTTCCCAAAGAGTTCCCGAACAAAAGGGTGGTTTTCCCGAACAAACCCCGAACACGTACGGAAGAAAACCTATGAAAGTGCCGAAGAGATGTAAGAAGTGGGCCAGACTATGGTAAGGGAAAGGCTGGGGGAGGGCCGGTAAGGTCCCGGATTTGTCTTCCAACTGTCTTCCATCAGTCTTCAATTTGTCTTTGAGCAGATTCAGCCGGTGCAGCCATCAAAGCCGGCATTTTGTGCCAATTATATTTTTACTTAATGTAATTGTTCCTGATCTTAAAGAGGGAAGGTTTGAAATATTGGTAGAACCTGCCTCTCTTTCTCCAAAGAAAGCCCGGGTCATCCCTTAAAGTGAAAAGAGTTCTTTCGCACACAGGGAGAATTTTTAATGTCTCCCGTGTATTCAGCCAATTTGCGTCGTCGTGCTCATCCGGATCCTGACGGTCCTCCAGCAGCGAGATGATCTTCTGTTGATTACTCAACATCATCTCGAAAAGGACGATAATCTTTTGTTCGAATTCTGACATTGGGGATGCATTTCACACAACAAAGTTCGGGAACCCAAAACATCTCAACGATGCGAAATCGTGCATACCCTATGAAAGTTTGAGCATAACTGTGGATAATTTCGCAGATCGCGAAATATTCTATGCATAATCATGCATATCCGTGCATAATGATTTTTTTCTTTTTCTGGGTTTGTACAAGTGTCTGATCCTTGGTAATTTAAGGCATAATTAAACCTATCGTTAAACTAATTTTTAAACCATGAAGAGAACTAAATTTTCATTAATGCTGGAGGCAGAAAGAAATCGCCTCGGCCACAGTCAGGTACAGACTGCAGAATGGGTATTCATGACCCAATCTGCCTATTCCCGGATGGAAAATGGGAAGACAAATCCCGGTGTAGAACGGTCGCTTGAGGTCATTAAGCTTTTAGAGCCTCATGGCTACAAGGGTATTCAACCCATTGAGCTCGAGGAAATCGATGGCGTCCCATCAATATCTATCAGATGGCCTTGGCATAAATACTGGCTTTATGCATTAATAGCTGTGGTAGTGTTAATGGCTATCGACTATATGGCGAATGCACCCGGTGATCTCGCCCGCGGATTTTCTGATGGCTCCAACGGTAAGCCTGCCGAGGATAGCTCGGCAGCTGTAATATTCCTTGTCCTGACAATAGGAGGAATAGTTTATGGCTTATACCGCCTGATTAAAAAATGGCAACAGTAAAAGAAATATATAACTACACCCCCCAGGAATGGGAAGACCATCAGGCCGAAATACTTGAGCATGTGGTCGAAGGCCGAAAACAGCTTGGTCTGACACGGGAATGGATAGCCAGTAATGCTGGCTATTCCATTACCCAATACACGAGGCTGGAGGAGGGCATCAGATTTTTGGAGTTTGAGGACTTTATGCGGATCGGGGTAGTCTTTTACAAATACCAGGAATCACTTTCACCGGCCTACATCCAGGCTTGGAACCGGTTAATATTGATCATAAATCGTATGGGCTTTCATTTTCGATTTTGGATAAAAAGGTTGCGGGATTTATTTGAATCCTGAAGCTGATGCTGAGAGGCAGAAGTCGCAGGTCAGAGATCAGACTGGATTTCCGACAAGAATAACTAACATTTTGCGTACTTCACGCCTGCCTGCCGCAGTTACCCTGTACACACAAATAATTACGTCCGGAAAAGCTAGAAGGTCCCTGCTTTCGCCCAATGTCATTAAGTTAGTGATATAAGTCACTGTATATCAATTATTT
>NZ_JBBJNI010000165.1:0-8846 GCF_037719425.1 Daejeonella sp.
AATAAATGTATTTATCTTTATAAAAACTGTCAACCTAATTAAGGACGAGTCAATCTCTAAACACTTGGCGTGAACACTTAGCACCCTTTGCGGTTAATCTATAAACCATGACACAATAAAAAAGCCCTCTCAGAAATCTCTGAAAGGGCTTTTGGAGTAGTTTCTACTGCGATTACCTAGGTGCTACCGGGGGCGGCGGCGGAGCAACCGAACCTCCAGTTGCAGGAATAATGTTGATCATCTCAAGTTCAAAAACAAGTGGGGTAAATGGCGGAATACCCTGGTTTCCTTGTTCTCCATAAGCTAAGTTTGAAGGTAAAACCACAGTTGCTTTTGCACCTTTTGGAAGAAGGAATAAAGCTTCTTCGAAGCCAGGGATAGAACCTTGCATGCCAACTGGCATTTTAAGCGGCTCATACTTGCGGCCAGGATTAAATGTACCGCTCTTTTTAGCAACGTCCGGAAGACTACTGTCAAATACTTTTCCGCTCAGGAATGAGCCCGTGTAATGCACCATTACAGTATCGCCCGGGTTTGCTTTAGGCCCGCTTCCTTCTTTGGAGATCACGTAGTTCAAACCAGATGCTGTAACGGTTGGCTTTAAGCTTTTCGAAGCAACATATCCTTTGATTTTGGCAGTCTCGCCAGATTTAGCGAGATCCATTTCTGCTTTCAGAAATTCATCAATTTTTCCACGGAACAAGCTGTCGGTCAACTTTCCTTTAGGGATAACTTTATCAATCTTGATGGTGTAGATCAGGTATTTTGCTGTAGAGTCAGCCGGCTTTGGACGACCCATTTTCATCACCATAGAATCAATATTAATCTTGAATGTTGCGCTGTCGCCTTCGCTGAGAAGCCCTAGTGCCGCAAAAAGGTCCCCTTTAAAAACTGATTTTTCTTTTACAAGCAAAGAAGGACGGTCATAGTCATAAGAGCTGTACAACACAGAATCACCTTCAGTTTTTTCAATAGCTTTGAATGCCACGAAGTCGCCTTCTTTGATCATCTCACCATCCTTATCGGTGTGGATCTTGTACATCATATCCCCTTCACCTTTTTCAAACTTGTTACAACCGGTAAATGCTGTTACCGCAATACCTAATACGATTACTAATTTTTTCATTGTCTTTTTATTCGTTATTTATTATTTCTGTTTTTAAATGCTGCAATACAGCGGATATATTATTGTATTAATAATGCTTTATACTCGGGTAATATAGCGTTAAATTTCTCTCTTACAACATCTACAGGATCATCAGAAGCTCCACCGGCTGCATTTCTATGTCCTCCACCATTAAAATATTTTTTACAGATCTCGTTTGCTGGAAAATCGCCGGTAGAACGCAATGATAATTTAACCTTATCAGCTCGTTCTATAATCAGCGCTGCCAGCCGTATGCCGTTTATTGAAAGTGCGTAGTTAACAATTCCCTCCGTATCGCCGGTTGTGATCTCAAATTTTTCAAGTTCTTCTTTATGAATAACTATTATGGCAGAGTTGTATTCCGGAAATACTTCCAGCTTATTCAGCAGGCAATGTCCTAAAAAACGCAGCCTGTTCTCCCCAAAGTTATCATAAACCAGCTGGTGGATCTTTGAATTCTCGGCCCCATGTTGGATCAGATCTGCAATGATATGATGAACTTCAGCAGTAGTGGTTGGAAAACGGAAGGAACCCGAATCCGTCATGATGCCCGTGTAAAGGCAGGTTGCCACGTCCTTGTTAATGAGATGATTTTCACCCATAACAGTGGTGATAAAATCATAGATCAACTGGGCCGTTGCACACGCATTTATACTCCAGTGGCGAAAATCATCAAAACCCTCGGGATCAAGATGATGATCAATCATCACTTTTTTGCCTTTAGCTTCACGTACCAGTTCACCAAGTTCATTGATCCGCGAAAGCGCGTTAAAGTCCAGGCAGAAGATAATGTCAGCTTTAGCAACTAATTCCGTTGACTCTTCTGGTTTTTCAGTGAAAATGATAACCTCCGGATTATTTGGGAGCCACTGTAAAAAAAATGGATAATCGGTAGGAGTGATAACATGTACATGATGCCCCTTTTGGCTCAGGTAATTAAATAATCCGAGAGATGAGCCCATAGCATCGCCGTCAGGCTTGTGATGTGTTGTTATCACAATGTGCTTTGGTTCAACTAATAAGTCTTTAAGAGGGGCTAAATCTGACATGTAAATAAAAAGAAATGCAAAGCTATCAAAATTACTGATTCCGTGGAGGTCATTTTTTGAAAATCCTTTAGCCTTTGATTTATTAGGCGTACTTTTGCACCAAATTCCAAAATACCCAACATGGCAACGAACAGAACTTTTACGATGATTAAGCCCGATGCTGTAGCCAATGGCCACACCGGAGCTGTTTTAGACGATATGATTAAAGGCGGATTTAAGGTTGTAGCTTTAAAGTACACCCGCTTAAGCGAAGAAATTGCTGGTCAATTTTATGGCATCCACAGGGAGCGTCCGTTCTTTAAGGACCTGGTTAGCTTTATGTCTTCAGGACCTATAATAGCAGCTATTCTTGAAAAGGATAACGCTGTAGAGCATTTCCGCAAGCTAATTGGCGCTACCGACCCATCAAAGGCAGAGCCGGGAACAATCCGTAACAAATATGCAAAGTCAATTGACGCAAACGCAGTTCACGGATCTGATTCTGACGAGAACGCAGAACTGGAAGGAAGTTTCTTCTTTACTGCATTCGAGCGCTTCTAAACTGTAAAGGCAAATCGCCCTGGGTAAGTTTAACTATTTCCAGGGCGATTTGTATTTTAGGACCTTATGAAGATTTATCAAGCCCGATTCCTGATCTTTTTCATTGTTATGCTTATTGTACCAGGAGCGATATCTTACTTTGGAAGGTGGGATACCAGGCTGGATGGCTTTTTCGTTTTGAAAGCTTTCTCTATAGCCTGTTTTATGACCGTGCTGTATTATTTATTGTTGAAGAATGGGTTAGGAAAGAGGGGTTAAAGAAAAACGATCTCATCTATTACATTACTACCCGCCATCTCATTCATTTTTTCAATAATATTTGAGCGCATCATCATCAGATCGTTCTTTATCACCGCTGACTCTAGTCGGATAAACAGCTTTCTGTCGCGGATAAAAATATCTTTCGTGCGGTTTGCGACTGCGCTGCCCATCATCTCAGGCCAGGCTACGATCAAGCCGGTTTCATCGAACTTTCGCCTTAGCTTATACACGTGAAGCATTTGTTCTATTGCTTCTTTAAGAGGTTTGTCGTTTGTGCGGCCCACTGCAATTGAGTTGAGAGTTGAAAGTTGAGAGTTGACAGTGGCAGGACGGATAGCCGACGCTTTCATACCAACTACTAAAACCACCGGGTAGAAAGTCTTGATTCCTGGCTCTTGGTTCCTGGCTCTAAATTAACAATTTACACGATAACACAGCCCTTTTCCACTTCAAATATAGTTATCGGTACATTTAATTCATCGAATATGCTTTCAACCCGTTCACGGCTGGTATCTGTAAGGAATATCTGTCCGAAATCTTTATCTGAAACCATTTTCATTAGTTTGGTGGTTCGTTTGTTATCAAGTTTATCGAAGATATCGTCGAGAAGCAGCAGGGGCTCGAAACCTTTTTGCTGATGCAGGAATGAGTATTGAGCTAATTTAAGGGCAATTAAAAATGACTTCTGCTGGCCTTGCGAACCAAATTTCTTCATGGGCATCCCATGAATGGTAAAATTAAGCTCATCTTTATGGATACCTGTTGTAGTTCGCTCAAGGACGCGATCGCGTTCAAGGTTTCTTTTTAGCAATGTTGCAAAGTCGTTTTGCAAAAGCGGAGAATCATACACAAGCTCAACCTCCTCCGCTTCTTCGCTCAGATAGCGATAGT
This sequence comes from Daejeonella sp., assembly GCF_037719425.1. Lineage (GTDB taxonomy): Bacteria > Bacteroidota > Bacteroidia > Sphingobacteriales > Sphingobacteriaceae > Daejeonella. The sequence continues at coordinate 3,889 of NZ_JBBJNI010000165.1, forward strand.
GTCTATTGAAGATCTCCCGAAATTCAAGCATGAAAACTTTCCGCTTTTCAAAGAGGTTGGTTCCGGAAAGGATCAGTTGCTGGTCATAGATATCCATTAAGGTCGGATCATATCTTCCCGAAACAGCTATCTGCCTTAACAGTGCATTCCTGTTCAGCAGGTTCTTGTTGTAAATGATCAGCTCATCCAGGTAAGAGCTGTCAGTTTGAGATATCACATTGTCGATAAACTTTCTTCTTTCCTCGCTGCCCTCGATGATCAGGCTGATGTCATTGGGAGAGATCATTACCAGAGGAAATGATCCAATATGGTCGGCAAGCCGCTGATATTCTCTTTTATTTCGTTTAAATACCTTTTTCTGTGCTTTTTTTAGCCCGCAATAGATAGTCTCATCCTTCTTCTCCTTTTTAAACGTTCCCTGGATCATAAAAAGATCTTCCCCCTGCTTGATCTGCTGGCTATCTATCGGATTGAAATAGCTTTTGCAGAGGGATAGGTAGTGAATAGCATCTAAAAGGTTGGTTTTTCCGGCGCCATTATTCCCTGTAAACGCGTTTACTGTTTGGGAAAAGCCTAATTCAGCTTCAGAATAATTCTTGAAATTTATTACAGATAATTTTTGGAGCCACATACATTAGCAAGCTGAAGGCGATTCAGCAAATTTACTCTTTTCGGTGTCTTTTAGTCCGGCGAGCAAAAAAAATAGAATCTCACTGATTAAAAGTTGATACTTACTGCGAAAAATGTATTTTTGCGGATAATTCGTTTCGATGGAACGGATTTTTATTTTTAAAGGCAAATGTTAAAAACTCAAAAAGAAGACTTACCAGAAGCAGAAAACCCGCTGGGGAATACCGGAAAGTTTGTTCAGGAAAATTCAAAAAGCTTAGCTGTTATCGGAATAGCCATAGTTGCCCTGATACTATTGTATGTGGGATACCAGAATTTTTACCTTAAACCGAGAGCTGAAAAAGCTGCGAATGAAATGTTTAAAGCTGAAGAATATGCAGCTGTCGATTCCTTGAACGATAGGGCTATTTCAGGCGACGGATCTTATCCTGGCTTCGAAAAAATAGCTGACGAGTATTCAAATACCAAATCAGCGAATATTGCTAACGCCTACCTGGGAGGTTTATACCTTAAAAAGGGTGAATTTCAAAAAGCAGTTGAAGCACTTGGAAAATACAGCAGCACCGGAAGCCCGGTAGTTGATCCGCTTGTGTTAGGGATGCTTGGAGATGCTTATAGCGAACTTAAAGATTACGATAAAGCAGTGACTTATTACAAAAAAGCTGCTGATAAAAGCAAAAATGCATTTACAAGCCCGTTGTTTCTTAAAAAATTAGGTCTCGTTTACGAAGAACAAAAGGAATTCAGCTCTGCGGCTGATGTTTATAATAAGATTAAAACTGATTTCCCGGAGAGCTTTGAGGCGTCTGCAATTGAAACGTATATAGCACGCGCTGAGGCACAGGTTAAGTAATTTATATTAATTATATAAATGGTTGTCTGCACTGCTGATAACCATTTTTCTTTTCAGGCTAATGGCAACACATTTAAAAGGGCTTTCAGATTTTTCTCATATCGAGATACCGTCAGCAAAAGCTTTCAGGTTTGGTATAGTTGTATCTCAATGGAATGCTGAGGTAACCGGAGCATTATATAATGGCGCTTATACTGCCCTGATTAAACATGGCGCTTTGCCTGAGAATATCATTGAAGTTCAGGTACCGGGAAGCTTTGAGCTTACATCCGGAGCTGACCTTCTGCTGGCTGCAAAAAAACTGGATGCGGTGATCTGTTTAGGATGTGTTATTCAGGGAGAAACACGGCATTTTGATTTTATCTGTAATGCTGTTGCTAATGGAGTCACGAATGTATCTGTGAAGCACAATAAGCCCGTTATATTCGGCGTTCTTACCACCAATAATCTGCAGCAGGCAAAAGACAGAGCCGGCGGCAAGCATGGGAATAAAGGTGAAGAGGCTGCGGTTACTGCAATTATGATGGCTCAAATTAAATCATCGCTTGATTAATTACATTTAATTATAACTTATTTTACTGAATTTCGTATATTCATAAAACTGTACGCAGTAAACAAGCTCATGCAAGCCCTGCCTACCGGCAGCCAGGTTCATTGCCGCTAGAAACAAATAATATACAAATGAAACCATTATGAGCATGCCTCTCACAAACAGAAATGAATATGCTCATAATAGCTTCATCGCCGTTAAAAAACAAACAATAAACTGATGAAAAAATTAATCGTTGGCGTTCTCGCTTTATTTTTAGCTACCACACTATTGCAGGCATGTTCCTCTAAATTATGCCCGGCTTACGGATCTTATCCAAAGTCAAGGCGTTAAAATAAAACCCTCCTTTCTTTCTTTTATTTGACATCCGCATTATATCATTTCAATATGTGGTCGGTAAATTTGTATCCTCAATTTAACACTTTGTTAAGGATAAAAATGTTTGTATAATAATGAATTGGATTCAATTAACCACACTTGATCAATTGCAGGAAATTAAGGCCGCAACAGGTTATTCAGCAATTTTTAAACACAGTACCCGCTGCTCAATCAGCATGATGGCCCGAAAAAGATTTGAAATAGACTGGTCGGCTATCACTGCAGGTACACCACTCTATTTTCTGGATCTCATTGCGTATCGCGAGGTTTCTAACACGATAGCAGAAATATTCCATGTGCATCACGAATCCCCCCAGCTGCTGTTGATCAAAGACGGAGAATGCATTTACGAAACATCTCACGGAGAGATTTCGGCGGAGGATATGGCGGACCAGATTGCTCCGTAATAGGACTTACGAAGTTTAATATCCGCAATGCCCGATAACTTCGTCAGTCTTATTAATTTTTGAGACTGACGAAGTCAACGTTCCGCTCGGTCAAAGACTTCGCAAGTCAGTAGTTAAAACTCACATTTTGAACCAGATCCGGGTGCAGACTTTTAGCAACCGGGCATGTTATGGCTGATCTTTCCAGAATTGCTTTTTCTTTATCTGAGTAATTTCCTTTCGGGAAGTTTAGTACAACCTGGATCTCGCCAACCCGACGCGGATCAGATGCCATCACCTTTGTCAGTGAACAGGTTGTTCCGTCGATGTTGAAACCATGCTCCCTTGCTGCAATACCCATTATCGTGATCATACAACTTCCCAGGGAGGCTGTTAGCAGATCTGTTGGAGAAAAGGATTCAGCCTTTCCTTTGTTGTCTAATGGTGCATCGGTTATTGTTTTGGTTCCTGAATAAACATGTGTTGCTTCGGTTCTGAGTTCACCGACGTAAGTGGTTTCTATGGTTGCCATTGGGGATCGTTTTATATGAAATCAAATTTATGAAAAAAGGAGTTATAGGAGTCATAAGTTGTAGGTTTTAAGTTGTAAGTCTGGAAGGAGAGAAGTCATAAGTAGTAGGTTATAAGTTGGACTTCGCAGAGTCTAGTACTTACAACTTACAACTCATCTACAGCGTCTAGAAACCTGCCTGCCGGCAGGCAGGCTTATAACCTATAACTTACTACTTACTACTTATAACCTATAACTTACTACTTACAACTTATAAGGCGTTTAGAAAACGTACTACGTATTACGTAAAACGTACAACTTTCCATACCTTTGCATCATGATCGATCTGCCGGTTATTCCAGCCAATCAAATGCAGCGCAAGCCAAACTGGCTGCGTGTGAAGCTTCCTGTTGGGAAGGAGTATGCGCACGTACGAAGCCTTGTTGACACCCACAAACTGCATACGATCTGCGAAAGCGGAAACTGTCCGAATATGGGAGAATGCTGGGGGGCAGGTACAGCTACTTTTATGATCCTGGGTAATATCTGTACCCGCTCATGTTCATTTTGTGCTGTGGCCACCGGCAGGCCTCTTGCTGTGGATATGGGAGAACCAGAGCGCGTAGCAAATTCGGTAAAGCTTATGCAGGTTAAACACTGTGTGATCACTTCCGTTGACCGTGATGACCTCAAAGACGGAGGATCGACAATCTGGTCTGAAACAATTAATGCCATCCGCCGTGAAAGTCCTGATACTACATTAGAAACCCTGCTTCCTGATTTCAGGGGAATCTGGGATAATCTGGACCGTGTACTTGCCGTACGCCCTGAGGTTGTTTCGCATAATCTTGAAACAGTACGACGCCTTACCAAAGAAGTACGCATCCAGGCTAAATATGATCGCAGCCTTGAATGCCTTCGCAGAATAAACCAAACAGGTTTAAGGACCAAATCGGGAATTATGCTGGGCCTTGGAGAAACAGAAGAGGACGTATTGCAAGCTATGGCTGATCTGCTGGACGCCGGCGTCCATATTTTAACGTTAGGCCAGTATCTTCAACCTACAAGAAACCATCATCCAGTGATCGACTGGATCACACCAGAGCAATTCGATAAATACAAAGCTGTTGGATTAGAAATGGGGTTCAGGTACGTAGAAAGCGGCCCGCTTGTTCGCTCTTCATATCATGCCGAAAAGCATTTATTTGATTTTTAACACTTAAATTCTCATAACAATTTTGATTGCGAATGTGAGCAACTGCTAGTTGGTTTCCACCGTTATTACCTGTGCCGCAATAGATACTAATCGGTATGTTCTTCTCAGGAAACTCTTTTTCAAACACATTAACAAACGTAACGGTTGCTTCTTCAATCAGCTCTAGGGAACTCATCGATCTCGCTGCGATGGTGTAGGCATCCGCGTCTCTAATCTGTTGAGAAGTAACGAGGTTTATCATAACGTTTATCTTACATGACTTGCCTTCGGCAAGGGCTTTTAACGCGAACAAATTTATGCTAATATGGGAAGGTTCCCGCTTTCGCGGGAATGACAACTCATTCGGGGCTAGGAGTAAGGGGAAGATTCCGGCCCGAAGGCCGGAATCTTCCCCGTACTCCCTTTAAAAAAACATTGTCATTCCCGCGCAGGCC
>NZ_JBBJNI010000166.1:0-8482 GCF_037719425.1 Daejeonella sp.
AGACATGGAGAACAACCGGGTTAACATTTCCTCCGGAGCGATATGGGAGGACCTGGTGGGTTACTCCAGAGCCGTGCGCATCGGAAACATTATTGAAGTTTCCGGAACAACAGCTGTAGATGGCGACAGGCTAATTGGGAAAGGCGATTTGTACGCGCAAACAAAATTCATTCTTCAAAAGATCGAAAAAACTTTGGTAGAAGCAGGCGCTTGCATGTCCGACGTAACTCGTACGAGGATGTATGTTACCGATATTTCGCGTTGGGAGGAAGCCGGAAAAGCTCATGCCGAATATTTTTCTAACATCCGTCCTGCAGCTTCAATGGTGGAGGTGAACCGCCTTATTGATCCTGATCTGCTCATCGAAATTGAAGTGACTGCAGTTGTAAAATAAGAGCATTCTGAATTTAACATACCGAAATCAGTATCCAATCAGTATTTTTGTAAAATGGGAACACAGGTACAGGAAGAAACTCTGACGCTTGAAGAAGTATTAACAGCGTTAAAAGTCAGCCATCGCCTTATTCTTTGGAATGATGATACAAACACATTTGAACACGTGATCCACTGTCTGGTAAAGTATCTCGACTATACCGACAAACAAGCCGAACGCATTGCGTGGACAGTTCATAATGACGGGAAATGCATTATTTTGGAAGGTTCCTTTACAGAAGTTGAAGTTTACCGAAAAATCCTTCAGCAGGAAGGTCTGACGGTTAGCGTTGAGTAATTAAAAATAACACCTGGCCAGCATACTTTCGGATCCTTTAGAACCAATTCTGAAGTTAAGTACAATTTCATGTGATCCCTTCTCCACCCGTGAGAGTTTTGATGTCGTGAAATCATAAGAATAACCTAATTGAATATTCGGTGTTAACTGTAGTTCAGCGATAACATCAAATGAATCCATTGAGCGAACGGATCCTCCAAGCCATAACGTCTCTTTTAGCAAAAAGTTAGCATTTACGTCTATCTGAACAGGAGAACCACTTACATATTTAACCAGGACATTCGGTTTAAATTTTACGTCAGGACTTATAGTTGCAAGATACCCTCCTTGCATAATATAATGCGGCTTGTATGCTGTTTCTGATGGTGATTGTCCTCCAAGATCCCGGTAATAGAAGAAGGGAGATGAAATGCCAGCATAGAATTTCTCCGAAAATAACATAACGCCCATACCAAAATTACCTCTCAGACTGTTCTGATCAACAAATACCGGATCAGAAGAAGCTGAGGCACTGCCGGTGAGGCTATATTCGCCAACATATTTACTAATACCGCCATTAACTCCTAATGCGAGATAAGTCCCTTCCTGTATCTGAACGCGGTGTGCTACTGTCGCAAATGCTCCATTATCCCTTATCACTTCACCGATTTGATCGCGCATTAAAATTAATCCAACCGAAGTGTTCGAACTTTTTATAGGACTATGGATAGAAAGTGTTTGAGTATTAGGTGCCCCCTTAAATCCTACCCACTGCTGGCGGGCAAGAGCTGTAATATTAAGTGATTCATCTATTGCCGAATACGCCGGATTCACCACCAACCCGTTAAACATATATTGCGTAAACATGGCTTTCTGCTGAGCATTTGCAGATTTCATTCCAGCAAACACCACTACGAGTGCAAGCGAGAGAAAGATTAAGTGTTGGAATGTTTTTTTCATCGATAGATGACGTTAAAAGTTAGTAAGGTTAGACGGGTAGTCTGGGTAACCTTCGCGTTCTTCTACGCATGGCGATTGAAATGGTTACATTAATCGTACTACCAATCGCTCATTTGAATGTCATATAAAATGGCTTTATTTGTTTGGAGGACTTGTGGGCGAAATTGTGGATGATGTATGACCTCTGGCAGATCGACGGATTTTTGAATTAATTGAAATGTTTTAGTAAATTCATGATCCCTCAAGCTCTGAATACTTACCGACTAAACCCAAATTAGCTATGAAATATCCGGCAGTACAGAATTTTATTAAAGGACAGTTTATTGATTCTGAGAATAGCGACATATTAAATGTAATATCTCCAGTGGACGGGAAACTTCTTTCTACTGTACCAATGTCAAAACCTACTGATCTCAATGCAGCAGTTTCTTCAGCTAAAGAAGCCTTTAAAACCTGGGGCAAAACTCCCATCAAAGAGCGGGTACAGGTATTCTTCCGGTTCAAAGCTCTTTTGGAGAAAAACAAAACTGAACTAGCCAACCTGGTTTCTGAAGAGAACGGGAAAACACCGGAAGAGGGTATGGCCGAAATAGAGAAATCGATCGAGCTTACAGAATTTGCATGCTCGCTCCCACAATTAATTACAGGGGAGTTGCTGGAAGTAAGTAAAGGTATAGAATGCCGTACGGAACACGTCCCACTGGGAGTTGTTGCTTCGATCGTACCTTTCAATTTTCCAAGTATGGTTCCCTGCTGGACTATTCCAAATGCGATAGCTTTGGGAAACTGCATGATCATGAAGCCATCCGAAAAAGTCCCGTTGAGTATCGGACGTATCGCGGAGTTGCTCAGGGAAGCAGGCTTGCCAGATGGAGTATTAAGTGTTGTTCACGGAAACAGTGAAATAGTTGATGCAATATGCGATCATCCGGATATCGAAGCTGTTTCGTTTGTGGGTTCAACCAAAGTTGCCAAAATAGTGTACAGAAGGGCTACCCAAAATTATAAACGCTGCTTAGCTTTGGGCGGAGCCAAGAATCATTTACTTGTTTTGCCAGATGCTATTCCTGACATGACAGCACAAAACATAACAGCATCCATGAGCGGATGTGCCGGCCAGCGTTGTATGGCAGCATCAGCAATGGTTGCAGTGGGCGACGTTGATCACATTATTGCTAAGCTCTGTATTGAAGCAAAAAAAATGGTTGCGGGTCAAAATCTTGGAGCTGTCATTAACAAAGAATCCAAGAAACGGATTGAAAGCTACATCGATCAGGCAGAAAAAATGGGCGCTAAAATTCTTGTTGACGGCAGAAATACAGTGGTTAGCGGTAAAGAAAAAGGAACTTATATCGGTGCGACCATAATAGATCACGTAACCCCTGATATGTCTGTCGCTAAGGAAGAGATCTTTGGCCCGGTGATCAGTATCATGCGGACCGAGACACTGGACGAAGCACTCGCTATTGAGAACAATAACCCCTACGGGAACGCCGCATCGGTATTTACGCAAAATGGCGCTGCGGCCCGATACGTTATCGAACACGCAAGTGCGGGCATGGTAGGAGTTAATGTAGGTGTGCCGGTACCACGGGAGCCTTTTTCCTTTGGTGGCTGGAATGAAAGCAGGTTCGGGGTTGGAGATATCACCGGCAAAAGCTCTATTGAATTCTGGACCAAACTCAAAAAATCGACCACTAAATGGAATCCGCAGGCCGGGGTAAATTGGATGAGCTAGAACTAAGTTGAAAATGGAGAGTGGAGAGTGGAAAGTGTTCACGCAACGATCATCAAAAGAAGAAAAATAGTTATGTCAGAAGTTATAAATAGAAGTCAGACAAGAGATATTGTTAAGGATAACCTGGATTATACCATGTTTTCATGGAGTAAACAGAAGGGTATTGATCCGATTGCGGTGAAGTATGGAAAAGGCGTTTACCTCTACGACCATGATGACAAGCGATACATAGATTTTTCATCTGGATTGATGAATGTGAATATTGGCTATGGCGATCAGAGGATCACAGATGCGGTTGTGAAACAGATGCAGCAGGTGAGTTATGTAACTCCGTCATGTGTCACAGAAGTTCGGGGTGAGCTCGGGAAGAAACTTGCGGAAATTTGTCCGGGTGACCTCAATAAGGCATTTTTTACTCTCTGCGGGGCAAGTTCAATGGAAAATGCCATTAAAGTGGCGAGATTACATACAGGAAGACATAAGATCCTAACCCGTTACCAATCATATCACGGATCGAGTTATGGAGCTATTTCAGCAAGCGGCGATCCCAGAAAACTTCCTGTGGACTCGCAGCAAGCTCCTAATTTCATACATTTTGATCTCCCAATAGCGTATCGCTGGAACTACGGTGAAGAAACCCTCCTGAAAGAAGCAGTTCTCCAGTTGGAACGGATAATAGCTTTTGAAGGACCCGGAACCATTGCTGCCATAATATTAGAAGGTGAATCAGGCTCGTCCGGATGCCTTCAATATCCCGATGGCTATCTAAAGCAAGTTCGAAAGATCTGTAATGAGAATGGCATCCTGCTTATCGCTGATGAAGTTATGAGTGGTTTCGGTCGTACTGGTCAATGGTTCGGATTTCAGAACCATGATATTATTCCTGATATGATCGTGATGGCAAAAGGAATAACTTGCGGATATCTTCCGTTCGGATGTTTAATGCTGTCGGATAGGATCGCAGCTAAATATGACGATACTGTGCTTCCATTAGGTCTAACGTATTCTGCGCACCCTGTTAGTTGCGCGGCTGCCCTTGCAACTCTTCATATCTATGAAGATGACAATCTAATTGAAAATGCTGTTGTAATGGGTAAATATGTAGATGAGCAGGTGGCAATGCTGAGGCAAAAACACCCAAGCATAGGTGATTGGAGAAACACGGGTTTACTCGGATGTCTTGAACTTGTGAAGGATAGAGAAACAAAGGAGCCTATGGCACCGTTCAATGCAAAACCGGATCAAATGACCGTGATGAATAAGGTTGCTGCCCGAATTAAGGAACTCGGTATGTACACTTTCGTGAGATGGAACTATATTTTTATTGCTCCTCCGCTAATTGTAACTAAAAGTGAAATTGATGAAGGTATTGCCATTATATCTGAGGCATTAAAAATTGCTGACGATTCGCTTAAATAAAATTGAATGAAATCCTCAGCTCTCTATAGCGAAGACCTGGCGCCAATTCCTGCTGATAAAAGAAGCTGGAATACCTGGAATTATGCTGCACTGTGGATTAGTATGAGTTTGTGCATTCCAACCTACATGCTGGCAAGCTCACTTATTGAGGGCGGGATGAATTGGTGGCAGGCAATTCTGACGATATTTTTGGGCAATACGGTTGTTCTTATACCAATGATTCTCAATGGACATGCAGGCGCTAAATATGGGATTCCGTTTCCGGTGTTTGCCCGGGCTAGCTTTGGAGTGAGAGGCGCAAATATTCCAGCAATTCTAAGAGCCATTGTAGCCTGCGGATGGTTTGGTATCCAAACATGGATAGGCGGATATGCCCTTTATCTGATGTTAAGGCTCTGGTTTCCAGCACTGGGAACTATGAGCCCGATATTTCCCGCATCCTGGACGCTGGAAACTGGCCCGGCTATTACATTCTTTTTATTCTGGCTGCTGAACATGTATGTGATATACCTGGGAGTCGATAGTATAAAAAAGCTTTTGGTCTTCAAGGCATTTTTTCTGCCATTTGCGGCACTTGCGTTGTTATTTTGGGCAATTTCTGCTGGCAATGGTCTTGGTCCCATTCTGGATCAGCCTTCAAAATTTACAAATTCTGCGGATTTCTGGCATTTCTTTTTTCCAGCCCTTACCGGCATGGTGGGCTTCTGGGCAACCTTGTCGCTTAACATCCCCGACTTTACCCGTTATGCAAAAAGTCAGCGTGCTCAAATCATCGGACAAGCGATAGCACTGCCGTCGGCTATGACCTTATTCTCATTCATTGGGGTGGTAGTGACCTCAGCGACAGTTATAATTTATGGTACAATGATCTGGGATCCTCTTGTGCTCGCAGAAAAATTTGAAAGTAAACTATTGGTAACCATTGCGATGATCGCGGTCGCGGTTTCAACGCTCGCTACTAACATAGCAGCCAATATGGTAAGCCCTGCGAATGATTTCGCCAATTTATCTCCCGCTAAGATCAGTTTCAAAACTGGCGGCTACATCACCGGGATCATCGGCATATTAATCTTCCCATGGAAACTTATTGCCGATCCTAACGGTTATATTTTCACCTGGCTGATCGCTTATTCGAGCCTATTGGGTCCTGTAGGCGGAATTATGATCGCCGACTATTATTTCATTCGGAGGAAACTATTAAATGTGGATGATCTTTACGCGTTTGGCGGCATTTATGGATACAATAACGGTTTTAATTTGAAGGCCGTTATTGCTATCGTGCTGGGCATCCTGCCTAATGTCCCGGGTTTCCTGGTGCAAGTAAAACTGATAAGCTCTGACTCTGTCTGGCCAGGGATATCCGGGATCTACAATTACGCATGGTTTGCCGGATTCTTTATATCCGGGTTTGTGTACTACCTTTTAATGAAACCCAATAATACTGAAATGAAAAATACTGCATTGAAAACTTTAAAGAAAGGAAAATAATTTTGTCAGTCCTGATTAAAAATGGCCGGATAATTACAGCATCTGAAGATTATATCGCAGATATTTTCATTGATGGTGAAGAGATAAAAACCATAGGTAAAGATCTGTCGCAGGAAGCTGACGAGGTTATCGACGCGACCGGAATGATGATTTTCCCGGGTGGCATTGACCCTCACGTTCACCTCGACATGCCCTTTATGGGAACTTTCTCTAGTGATAGTTACGAAACAGGAACACGTGCTGCGCTGTACGGAGGTACGACGATGGTAATTGATTTTGTTCTACAGACTCAGGGTGATTCATTAAAAAATGCATTAAAGGATTGGCGGTCCAGGGCGAATGGCACAGCTGTGGGCGATTATAGTTTCCATATGGCAGTTACTGATTTCAACCCCGAAACCAAACTGGAAATAAAAGAGATGGTCGATGAGGGCATTACGTCTTTTAAAACTTTCATGGCCTACAAGGGATCACTGATGGTTGACGACAGGCAGATGGTTGGCTTGATGGAAGAAGTGAAAAAACAGGGCGGCATCGTAACAGCCCATGCAACAAATGGTGATATGATTGATTTCCTTGTTGCAAAACATCGCTCAGAAGGAAAGCTCTCGCCATTATATCATTACCTGTCTCAACCTGAAATTACCGAAGCAGAAGCATCAGCGCGGTTTGCCGATATGATCAATTATACAAAAAGCCCTGGTTATATCGTGCACATGACTTGTCAGGGAGCTTTGGATGCTATCAGGGATTCTACTTTCCGGAACCAGAAAGTTTTTGCTGAAACCTGCATCCAATATCTCACATTGGACGCTTCGCTTTACGAAGAAGATTTTGATGGCGCTAAATGGGTGATGAGCCCGCCGCTGCGTGAGAAAAAAGATCAGACTGCGTTATGGGCCGGAATCAATCAGGGCCTGGTTCAGGTGGTAGCAACGGATCATTGTCCTTTTACCTGGGAGCAGAAGCAAATGGGAAAATCTGACTTTTCGATGATCCCGAACGGGCATCCTGCCATTGAGCATAGGATGGAACTGCTTTTTTCAGAGGGAGTTCAAACCGGCAAGATCAGCATTAATAAATACGTGGAAGTATCAAGCACAAACGCCGCTAAAATATTTGGTATGTTCCCGCAAAAAGGAACTATTGGAATTGGTTCTGATGCCGATCTGGTCATTTTTGACCCGAATGAAGAACATGCTATTTCAGTGGATACACACCATATGAATACCGACTATTCTGCATATGAAGGCTGGAAGCTTAAAGGGAAAGTTAAAACAGTTTTACTGAGAGGAAAAGTTGTGATCGATAATAATACTTGCCTTGCCGAGAAAGGCAACGGAAAATTCATTAAACGTAAAAAAGTAACGGGAATCATTTGATCCCAATCTAAAAATTAAAAGATGCCAAGAATAGTAAAATCGGGTCTTATTCAGATGAGCCTGGCAAAAACCGAGGGAGAAGGAAGCATTGATGAGATCAAAGACGCAATGCTAAAAAAGCATATCCCCCTTATCGAAAAAGCTGGCGAGCAGGGCGTACAGATCTTGTGTTTGCAGGAGATCTTTAATACCCCATACTTTTGTCCCGGACAGGACAAGGCCTGGTACGACTCAGCCGAAAGCGTTCCCGGTCCCACTACCGATCTGATGGCTGAATATGCCAAAAAATATAAGATGGTGATCATTGTGCCGGTTTATGAAAGAGAGCAGGCTGGATTTTTCTATAATACAGCTGCAGTTATTGACGCCGATGGAACCTACTTGGGTAAATACCGGAAAAATCATATCCCGCACACAACGGGCTTCTGGGAGAAGTTCTTTTTCAAGCCAGGCAACCTTGGTTATCCTGTATTCCAAACAGCTTATGCAAAAATTGGGGTTTATATCTGCTATGACAGGCATTTCCCTGATGGTGCACGGGTACTCGGACTAAACGGTGCTGAAATCGTTTACAATCCATCAGCAACGGTAGCAGGCTTGTCCCAGTATTTATGGAAACTTGAGCAACCAGCACATGCTGCTGCAAACGGTTATTTCATGGGCTGCATAAATCGTGTGGGAGAAGAAAAGCCGTGGAACCTCGGGAGATTTTATGGATCTTCATATTTTGTAGATCCACGCGGACAGATCTTCGCGCAGGCCTCTGAGGATAAGGATGAGCTTCTT
>NZ_JBBJNI010000023.1:0-36741 GCF_037719425.1 Daejeonella sp.
GGCCAATTAGTAAAATCCTCATTGTTTAAATCCAAATTTGTTTTCGTGTTGCCTGTACCATTCCAGGAAGCAGAAAATGTTCCACACCAGCCGGTTATTTACTCCAGGTTTCTTTTTTTTGAAGTCCTGCCATAATTTCGAGACATTTTCGTTATTGAGGTATGGATTAGCGCTTAGATTTTCCTCAGAAAATAGTATTGACGACAGTTCGATTAGGTTCGTGTTGAGCCATTTTACCTTAGGTGTTTCAAATCCCTGTTTTCGACGACCCGAGATTATCGAGGATACCGATGCAGGTAATTTTCTTTTTAACAAAGTCCTGAGATAATTTTTATTCTGAAACAGCTGGTTGCTAAAATATCCGGATGCCATTAACACTTTTTCCACCAACTCATGATCAAGGAATGGAGTTCTTGCTTCCACACTGCAAGCCATCATCATCCTGTCGGTTTTCACCAAAAGGTCATCAGGCAGCCAGGTAACTAGGTCGAGCATCAGGCTGGATTCTAATTTCCCCGCATTCATTCGAAATTGACTGAGAAAATTATGGAATTGCGTTTCATAAGAACCTATTTCCTTTTGATGAGGATTGAATATATACTTCCTGGCCAAATCCGGGCTTAATATGGATGTCCATCGGGATACACCGGTATCTTCTTTAAAAGAATTGATGCTCTTTAGCTTATTCTTAACTTTTTCAAGCTTTGTAATCCCGGATACTGATAATAAATCCAGTAAATATGCAGAGCTCTCAAATGGCAGCCTGCCAAGCCGGTAGTAATATTTTTCGTAATTGTAGTGGTCGTAGCCATGAAATAGTTCGTCAGCGCCTTCTCCCGAAAGGACAACCTTAACATGCTGCTTAATAGATTTAGCGATCAGGTAGGTTGGAACAATCGCCGAATCGCCCAGGGGTTGATCGGCATGATAAATCGACTCGATGAAGTTATCCTCATCTATGTCCTCTACGTTCAGGGTGATAAGATCAAGGTCTAAAGATTCGGCTACCTTTTTAGCATATCCTGATTCGTCTAAAGCTTTATCGGAAAACCCAACATTAAAGGCCTTTACTTTATTTCCAGCTAGCTGCCGCATGTAAGTGGCGAGCAAGGATGAATCTATCCCACCGCTAAGCAGCAATCCAATATCAACATTTGCGACAAGGCGATATTTGATGCTTTTTTCAAGCAACTCATCTATTTCGTCTATCTCCGGGAGGCTTGTACTCTTACCAACATGCTCAAACATATTCCAATAGGAACTTGAGCTATTCGTAAGAGCGGTCCGGTCGTATATAAAAAGCTCCGCCGGTTTTAGTTGCCTGATTTTTTGATATATCGTGTCAGGCCCGGGAATATACTGAAGCGATAGGAAATTAAGAATACTGCCCGGGTTTATCTCCAGGCTGATATCAAACGTATGGAAGAATTTAATTTCAGATGAGAAAATAATTACGTTTTCGTCTTCAAATATGAAGAGTGGCTTTTTGCCCAGTCTGTCTCTTGTGAAAACGACCTTGTTCGCCTTTCGATCATAGATGACCAGCGCGAACATTCCCCTTAGCTTATTGCAAAAATCACTGCCGTGGTGAAAATACGCAGTAACGATCACCTCGGTATCTGTATCTGTTCTGAAAGAGTAGCCAAGCTTGATGAGGTCTTCTTTTAACTCTTTGTAATTATAGATCTCCCCATTGAAAACAATGATGTATTGGCCGTCCATATAGCTAAACGGCTGGTTTCCATCAGCAGAAAGGTCAATTATCGATAAACGCCTGTGACCTAAACAAATGCCTTCACCACGCCAGAGTCCTTTATTATCCGGCCCGCGGTATTCCATCCGGTCGAGCGCATAGTTGATCCGGTCCAGGTATTTCGATTCAAAATCCGGATTCTCTTTTTTTGAAATGACACCTATCAGACCACACATGGAGGGAGGGTTTTAGATTTCAACGTGGATAGGAACCAAGAATCAAGAACCAAGAACCAAGACCAAAACGTCCAGGTTTCGTACGTCATACCTCGCCCCGCTCTTTCTTTCCTCCACTCTCCACTCTCCACTCTCAACTCTCCACTCCTTTACGGCTCTTTATAACCTTCGCCGGCACTCCACCCACAATACTATACGGCGGAACATCCTTGTTGACCACGCTTCCGGCTGCTATTACCGATCCCCGTCCTATGGTTACACCAGCAAGGATCACTGTATTAGCTGCAATCCAGCAATCGTCTTCAATTTTGACAAATTCCCTTTTTACCCCTTGTTCTTTTATCGTGAGGTCGGGATCATCAAATAGATGATTTTCTGCGTAAATACTTACCCGGGGTGACATCATCACATTATCACCAATCTCAATATAACCGGAACAGCCAATGTATGAGTAGGGGCCGATACTGGAATTATTCCCGATTTTAAGGCCTTCACCGATGGCGGAGCCGTAAATATTTGTGGGCCTGATAATAGCATGTTTTCCTATTGTAACCCGGTCGCCGATAATAATCCCTCTGTAAGTCATACAATTTACTTCTGCATAATCTTCGACAATAAAGTCGCGGCCGACGCTGAGATGTCGGGCGTAGCGTATTGACGCGCCTTTTCCTACCAATACCCAGCCGCTCGATCTTTTAAAGAATAAACGCTCAAATATTCCGCGGAAATAAAAGGATGAAAGTCTGTAAAAAGTGGTTAGAATATCCTGGGTCTTCCAGTCGGCGGGAAAACGGTTAAGAATAAACTTATAACTGTGTAGAAAAGATGTATCTGATCTCATAGAATATAGCCAAAACTATAATTTTTTTTTGAATGCACCACAGTGCTTCAATGAGTTTCAGGAAGAATAAAAGGCTGTAAAATATTAACTGTTTAAATAAGAGCCAGGGTTGCTAAACGATGAGACAAGCTCATCCTCTATCATGTTCTCGATGATATCATTTAATCCGAATTTAGCTTTCCATTTTAGCTCAGCATTGGCTTTGGCAGGATCACCACGGCCTATTTGTAAATCGGTCGGGCGTCTTAACACTTCGTCAATCTCGACATGCTCTTCCCAATGCAGGTTCAGCGTTTTAAAGGCAATTGTGATGAACTCCTTTAAGGTGTGGCTTTGGCCGGTAGCTATTATATAATCTTTCGGCTGATCCTGCTGCATCATCAGCCACATGGCTTCGACATAATCAGGAGCCCAGCCCCAGTCGCGTTCAATATTAATATTTCCAAGGCTAAGATTCCGGGCCTTATTCTGGCTGATCTTACACGCTGCACTAATAATTTTTTTAGTCACAAAGTGATCAGGCCTTAATGGTGATTCGTGATTGAATAATATGCCTGTGCAGGCATAAAGGTTATAAGCCTCCCGGTAATTGTCAAGCTGCCAGAAAGCGGTGGCTTTAGCAATGGCGTACGGACTCCGGGGATGGAAGATAGTGCTTTCGTTTGCCGGGATCCTGGTGTCACCAAAACACTCGCTTGAGCCGGCATTAAAAAGTTTTACAGGGAGGTTACTAAATCTAATTGCTTCCAGCAGATTCAGGTTACCCGTACTGATGCTTTCGTGAGTTTCGTGCGGCTGCTCAAAAGACAACCTTACTGAACTTTGGCCGGCGAGGTTATAGATCTCATCAGGCTTTATTTTATTTATACACTCAATGGTATTACTGAAATCAGTGATATTGAGGGAGATGAGGCCTATTTCATCTTTGATATTAAGCTTTTTTAAGTTAATAAAGGATGACGTCTGTGCATCACGGGAGGCTCCAAAAACGCGATACCCTTGGTTGAGCAGGAATTTAGCCAGGTAAGAACCATCCTGACCGGAAACTCCGCATATTAAAGCTTTCTTCAAATTATAGTGTTTTAGTCCTGTTTTTCAAAAATTGTTAACAGCGCATTTGCAGATAATGTTTACAAAAATGCTAATTTTTATTGACGATGGCCTTAAATATTTTCACTAATTGTGATGCGTTCTTCTCCCAGGAGAACAATTCCAGACGCTCGTTTCCCTTCGAAACAAGGTTTTTACGCAGTTGCGGATCGTCAATGATCATCTTCATTTTTTTATAAATATCCTGGGTATTATAAGGATCAAAGGATAGGACCGCTTCACCCCCAACTTCCGGCAGGCATGTGTTGTTAGCTACGATTACAGGGATGTTGTGATGAAAGGCCTCTAACACCGGCAGGCCAAAACCTTCATTGACCGATGGAAACGCATATATTTCTGCATTCTTGTAAAAGTAACCTAAATCGTCATCACAAGCATAACCAGACAGCAGTACACTGTCTTGCAATCCTAGCCGTGTTATTGCGTCCTTTATTTCCGGGCTTCCATCCATATCAGTCTTTGGACTAGGCTGGCCGACCAACACTAAAGAATATTCTTTATAGCCGTTCTCATGCAATAGTTGTAGAGCTTCAATCAACCTTACAAGGTTTTTCCGCTTTTCAAGAGTGCCTACGTGCAAAATAAATTTTGAGGTTGGAATGTGTAAGGTGGGAGTATAGGAAGGATCAGGTTCTGCAATAGCCATTCCCTTTGGTGCGAGGTGAAATGCTGTAATTTTTTCCGGGTTGATACCGGTAAAATATGCAATGCGTTTTTTAGTGTATTCAGTAATCGTAATAACTCGTTCTGCCCTCCTGGCAGCGCCAACCCCCATCGTTTTGAATATCCTCAGCCAAACTGAATTATAGTGAGCGGGATATTCATAAAAAAATGAATCATAAAATACCACGACGGTTTTAAATCCAGGGGTGAAGTAGGGCGAAAAATAATCTGTGCAAAATAAAATATCGCACTTATTAATATACGCTTTGATAGGTAAAATTACTTGTTTCCAGGTAAAATAACGGATGTGTTCAATAAGTTTTAGAAACTTATAACGTCCGGTGTATACTGGGAAGGATGTGTCAAAAAATATAAATTTACAATCATAATTCCTTGTCTTGAACTGCCGGCTGATTTCTTCAAGGTATGTCTTCCCACCCGTCTTCGCAATTCTTAAATCCCGGATATCAACTCCAACAATTATTTTTTCAGGCATTATTATCTGTAAAATGTGCAAACATAAATTAATTATTAAAATATCCGATAATGTTCATCGGTTCCGGGTTCATAATCTGATACGTATTTCCGATAAGCGAATTTTGTTCCAAAAATTGTACAGACCAGAATCTCAAGAAGCTAGGCATTTAATTAAAAGCTATTGCACGGTATTTAATGCGTTTGCCCTGTCCTACTCTCCTTTCTCATGATCATGTTAACAAAAACTCCTGACAGGAACCAGTTTGTATAGGTTATGTATGAAAAAGAATCCAGACTTGCTGTAAAAAGAGGCAGAGTAATTCCGACTTTTAGTAGGAATATGCATAAAGCTACCATCCTTTCTTTGCCCTCAAGATGCGGGAACCATTTGTAAGAGTAGGCAATTACCGCGAAATGAATGAAGATGTAAAGCAGGACGGCGACAACACCGACCTGTACACCAAGAACAATAAACTGGTTTTCTCCCCCGATTGTAGATCCCAGGGCAGTTGCTACTCGCCCTGACATGCCAAGCCCGAGTCCAAAAGGGTTGCTCATAATTGCTGTGAGGCCCTCCATCCATGCGATTAAGTGTCCCATTGCTGAGGCTTCCTGTAAAGTGACTGTTGTTAATATATAATCATACAGATCTGTATTTTCCAGGAGAATGCCGATATATATAAAGCCCAATGCGATAAGTGCATGGGAGGTGTGTAAAATATACTTTTTATGAGTTATCAAAGCATATACATATATGATTAAAAAATAACTCACCGTTGAAGATCTGGAAAGGGTGAAAAATAAAGAAACAAAAGATGCAGCTAAGGCTATTATGCCAAGCCTGCTGGGATTAAAAGCATTATTTTTATTCGTAAATAATGCAGCGATAACGCAAATGGAAAGTAATGTAGCTGAGGCGTGTTCCAGAGGATCAGAGAAAAAACTGGCAAATCGTTTGAGCCCATCCGAGTCTCGTTGAAAGGTCCATGTCAAATCATAATCTCCTTCTGGCTGTTGCCCGAAAATAGATACATAATCCGAATATCCGGTTGACGATTGAAAGTGCTGGTCGGATGCGGCCTCGTAAATAACTAGTATTGCTGCTGAAATTGCCAGTATCAAAATAAAATGGAAATACTTGTTTATTTGTAAAGTGCGGGGATCTATAAGACGGCCTGCAAAATAGATCAATGGAAAAAATGATGTGTTTTTATAGGCTAAAACTCGTTCCATGAAGCCGAAATCTCCCAGGGGAAGAAAAACATACAAGCCTGTATACAGGAGATATGCTGCTATGGAATAATCAATGACGTGAAATCGGATCCTTTCTTTTAGGCCCCACAGTACAGTTCCCAGCATCGCAAGGATTATTATTTCCTTAAAAGGTTGAAACGCAGATACGAGCGACTTATATCCGGCCTGATTAAGAATCGAAAGTGTGGTAATGTAGATGGGCAATCCGAAGATTATAAATAACATCCCGCCCTGAGGATTCTTACTAAAAATATCCTTTAGTGCTTTTAAGAACGCGGAAAAATAAAGAAGCGGAAATAGTAACATGCGAGATCGGAATAAAAAACTGGTTTCTGATTTTCCGGTATAAAAGTACATTAAATCATTAGGGTGAGAGAAATACTTTTTCTCCTTCCCGAAGCTGATTATTAGGTGCAATGCAAAATCCGGCATGAAACCTTATTCCGAACCTTGAGATTAAATGTTGCTGATTAGATAAGCAGTGGCTATTAGAGGATATACATTAATTTTATCTATTTTTAAAAATTTAAATAAGGAAGTAAGTTTGAACATCTAGATATTGTTTTTCAGAAGCATTAGAAATTTCGAATTCAATGATTTAACGTTTTAGCTTTTTTGACGAAAAGAAACCATCATGATTTGCCAAAACCCGTAGGGGTATGATTATAAAATCATGATCGCTTCATCTCCATTAAAAAACATAACATAAACGGATGAAAAACAGCATGCAAACACGAAAGTCCACACAATGAAGTCAAATTCCGGTAAAAAAAATAAATTAAAGTCTTTTCTCGGAAGTCTTTTGATTTTTAGTATATCTATAATTATAGGTTTATTGATTGGGGAAGTGGTTATTAGGATGATGTATAAAAAAGAGATGGTATTGTATCCGCGATATCATACTGATGCTATATATGGAGACTTTAGGATTAGACGGATTAGACCTGATATGACTTTCACCCATACAAGTTTTGATGGCACTTTTAATTTTAAAACCAACAATAAAGGATTTAGAAGTGATAAGGATATTAATTACAAAAAAGAACCGGGAGTGATCAGGGTTATTGCTTTAGGTGATTCGCATACGCAAGGCTATGAAGTGAACCAGGATGAAACCTTTTCAAGTGTTGCTGAAAACGCGTTAAATAAGAATGGTTTAAAAAGCACTGTTATCAATGCTGGTGTGTCAGGATTTAGCACCGCAGAAGAATTAGTCTTTTTGGAAAATGAAGGGTATAAATATAAACCAGATTATGTAGTAGTGGCTTTGTTCGCAAATGATTTTGAAGATAATATCAGATCTGATCTGTTTGAACTCAGGAATGACTCCATAGTAGTTAAAAATCATGAATATATCCCCGGTGTCAGCATTCAGAATAAACTCTATAAATATGGAATATTCAGGTGGTTGGGAGAAAAGTCGTATTTGTATGGCTATTCGTTTAATACCGTGTGGGACTTTTTTAAAAAACGGAATCAAAAAGCAGCTTCAGGAAAGGGCACTGAACTTGCCATTGCAGCTAATCCAAATACCAAGTATTCTGAAGAGCTTATGAAAAAGTTGATAAGCCGTTTCCATGATTACTGTAAAGCACAGGGAATTAAATTAATTATTCTTGATATTCCCCAGCTGGATCCTATTGTCTCTGTCTCATCCTCTATTGCAAAAAATATGGTATCTCATGTAAAAAAAAGTTGTGACACATTGTTTAATTATGATAATATGATCAATGATTACAGCAAGATGTCTTTAATTCACGTTAAACAGGGACACAGACATATTTCAGCAGAAGCTCATAAGATGATGGGGCAAAAGATCAGTGAATACATTTTATCAGATCACAAGGGGGTAAATTGATTTGCCTCAGTTATTCTAAAATTATTAATCTATAGAACCGCATAATGATAATACTGGGTATTTCCGCATTTTATCACGACTCTGCAGCTGCTATTATAGTGGATGGAGAAGTAATTGCAGCCGCACAGGAAGAACGCTTTACCCGCAAAAAGCATGACCCGGATTTTCCGGTAAATGCAGCCCGTTTTTGTCTTGAATATTCAGGTCGTTCAATTAATGATGTAGATGCAGTAGTTTTTTATGATAAGCCTTTATTAAAATTTGAGCGATTGTTAGAAACCTACTATGCTTATGCGCCGAAAGGATTGAAATCATTCATGATGTCGATGCCGGTGTGGCTAAAGGAAAAGTTATTTCTGAAAAAACTGATATGGGAAGCATTGGATACCATTGAAAAAGTTGACAGGAAAAAAGTAAAACTTCTGTTTCCTGAACATCATTTATCTCATGCTGCAAGTGCGTTTTATCCATCATCATATGAGCGGGCCGCTATCCTGACTATTGATGGTGTAGGCGAATGGGCTACTGCTTCTATTTGTCTTGGAGAAGGTAATAAGATCACTGTTTTAAAGGAGCTGGACTTTCCTCATTCGTTGGGATTGCTATATTCTGCAGTTACTTATTACTGCGGTTTTAAAGTTAATTCAGGAGAGTATAAGCTAATGGGCCTTGCACCTTATGGCAACCATAACTCTGAACAGGTAAAGCGCTTTGTAAATATTATCAAAACCAATCTTGTTGAACTGAAAGAAGATGGTTCAATTTTCCTTAACCAGGATTATTTCAGTTATGCAACAGGATTGAGAATGGTGTACGATGACAAATGGAAACAACTGTTCGGATTTCCGCGTCGCAATTCAGAATCTCTGCTTGAGCAAAATCATTGCGATCTTGCATTGGCAATCCAGCAAGTAACCGAAGAAGTTGTGCTTAACCTTGGCAAAGAAGCAAAAAAGCTAACAAATGCTGATTTCCTGTGTATGGCGGGTGGCGTAGCACTTAATTGTGTGGCAAATGGCAAGCTTGATGATGCTAAAATTTTCAAACAGATCTTTATCACACCTGCAGCCGGGGATGCAGGTGGAGCTTTAGGAGCAGCATATGCTGCACATTATATTTATTATGGCAATGAAAGAAAGGTTGATACCACAAGGCTTGACGGTTTAAAGGGTTCTTATCTGGGTACTGAGCATTCTGAAATGGAGATAAATACAGTCGCAAAAAAATATCGTGCCCCATGCAAGCAATTTGAAACGGAAGATGCCCTTGTGGAAAAGGCTGCCGCATTGATTGCTGATGGTAACATAATTGGCTGGCACCAGGGACGAATGGAATTTGGGCCCAGAGCGTTGGGGGCACGAAGTATTCTTGCAGACGCACGGAATCCCGAAATGCAGAAAAAACTAAATCTGAAAATTAAATACCGCGAAGGTTTCCGCCCGTTTGCGCCTGTAGTACCAATTGAAGATGTTAGCGAATATTTTGAACACGCTGATATTTCGCCTTACATGTTGCTGGTAAAACAGGTTAAAGTAAACAGACGCATCCCTTACCCTTCAAATTTCACCGCGAAGGAATTGCTTGATAAATTATATTTTCTAAGAAGTGATATTCCTTCAATCACTCACATAGATTATTCCGCACGACTTCAAACGGTTCATAAAGAAACAAATCTGAGGTTTTGGAAACTGCTGAATGCGTTTAAAAAGATAACCGGTTATTCTGTTATGGTTAATACAAGCTTTAATGTTCGCGGCGAGCCGATCGTTAATACTCCTGAAGATTCATACCGTTGCTTTATGCGAACAGATATGGATTACCTTATAGCAGGTAATTTCATTTTCGATAAAAAGGACCAACCTGAATGGAACGAAAAAGATGACTGGAGAAAAGAGTTCTCCTTAGATTAACAAAAAATTATCACTCTTAAAAAATAATAATATGGATTTTCTTAAAGATATATGGGGTTTTATGAAAGCCAGGAAAAAATGGTGGTTAGCGCCGCTGATCTTTGTTCTGTTATTGATTGGAATATTACTTGTACTTGGCGGAAGTTCGGCAATTGCACCATTTATTTATACCTTATTTTAAACCATATGAACAGGGAAAAGCATTTAGAAACGATTTTGGTATTGGTTTTTGCGCTGGGTGTATTTTTTTGGCTAACTCATAATACTTACCTGCTGCTTGCTGCCGGTTTTCTCGCATTCATAGGAATATTCATTCCTTTTCTTGCAGATAAAATACATTGGGCGTGGATGAAACTTGCTCACTTATTGGGTTATGTTATGAGTAAGGTTTTACTTACCCTTGTATACGTTGTGGTATTGTTGCCGCTTTCATTTCTATCAAGAACATTTAGCAAAAAGAATGGGATACGGCTTAAGCCAGGCGCTCAAACTTATTTTAAAGATAGAAATTTCACCTATACAAAGGAAAGTTTGGAGAATGTGTGGTAAAGCTGGTTAAAAAATTTCAGATTGCATAACTTCACGATTTTATTCAGTACGCGGCGCAGAATCACAAATTAAAGATCCTTGGTTGCATTCATTAGACCTCTTGTATTAATCAAAAACACTATTTAATTCGTTTTATAAATGCCTGCGATGAGGTTTACCCTCAAGCCAAAACGTTTTCTTCTGTTTCGATACCTTCTCCCAATATTCTAAACACCTTTAGTTCACGAATAGTGTGTTCCACCTTCACTCGGCTACTGGAACAGTGTGGTTATGTTGCTTTTGTTCTTTGGTCAATACTTTTTTCTTACTTTATCGCCCGGCGCAATATATGAACCAAAAAAAGTGGTGCTTTTAAAAGCCAGCAGACGTGCTGCAAAGTCAAATTCACCGATAGGGAGAAACATATTAATCCGGTTGTCTATACATTAATTATATAACCCATTGAGTATAAGGTTGGATGAAAACACAAAGGGGCTAAAGGAAAATAATGCATATGCTTTATAGGTAAATATTCTTCTAAATTTGTGGGCTATGAATGCAATCCCTGAAAGGACAAGCAAGACGCATACTTTAACCGCAGAGGGCACAGAGTGTTACGCAGAGATCCCAGAGAAAGAAGCAAACCAAACGAACTCGGCAAGCCTTTTTGAAGAGCCTTGCGCTCTCGGCGCTTTGTACTCTGTGTCCTCCGCGGTTAAACTCCGGTGGGTACGTATCCAGGGATTCTATTTAGTTTGAGAAGGAAGAGAATTGGAAAAATGATTAACAAGAACATAGTAATTGCTGCACTTGCGAGAGATTGCGAAAATTCTTTAAGGAATAATATACCCCTGATCGAGGAGTTAAGAACTCATCTTGTATGGTCTTCCGTTATAGTGGTCGAGAACGACAGTGTTGATGGAACTAAAGGCCTTTTGAATGATTGGAAGACGAATTATAGTAACGTTACTATAATCTCCACCGACTACGGAACCAAAACTATTCCTAATAAAGGAGATGTACCCGGCGATCCGTGGACCAGCTATCAGCGCATTGATAAAATGGTTTCATTTAGAAACTCTTACCTGGACCATATCAAAGATCTAGATCATCCCGTAGACTTTGTTATTATAATAGATATTGACGTAATTCAAATTTCTTTAACGGGCTTAATCGACGTCATAAACTCCTTTAATAATAAGACAGGAGCAATTTTCGCCAATGGCATAAGCGTTAAGAAAACACCTTTAGGCCAATCCGAAATTTATTATGACACTTTTGCGGTGTGGGAATATCCTTTGGAAAATGAATTCAGTCATTCACCAGCATCCCAGGCTGCAACGTTTAAATCAATTAATAAAAACCTCCAAAAAACACCTTTCTACAGTGTTATTTCTGCATTCGGCGGTGTTGGAGTTTATAGTTATAATGCAATAAAGGATCTGCGTTATAAAACGGTTTTAAATCCTTTAAATCAGCTTGAAGCTATCTGCGAACATATTCCCTTTAATCAGGAGATCATTAAACGGGGTTTTAATAATTATATAGCAAGAGATTTTCGGGTTGTTTATCAAAGGCATAATTGGGTTTTGATTTTAAAATTAGTGTTACCTGTTAGGGTATTTAATTATCTGCATCCGGTTGTTTTGAGGGTTAAAAGAAAGTAATATAGTTCGTCCCGCTCGTGCCGCGGGATGGCACCTACTTTTTCTTCAGCTGAAAAGTAGGCAAAAAGCCGCCGCTGCGCCTGTTGCTATTAAAGTCAGTACCCAGGCTTTGCTTGTGATCGCCGCAACAGCCAATGCGGAATGACGGTGAACGGAGATTCAGTGCTTAGGCTTAAGAAACGTACCTAACGGTAGCTGGTGTAGAGGTTCTGGCCTTCGGCCCACGGTGCAAATGTCGTGCAAATCGACGGGATGAATGTGGTGTGTGCGCTAGTGCTCCTCTTTTTCAAGGAGGGGTCCCTGCGTTAGGTACGCTAGCTAACTGCCTTTAATATATCTTCTATCCCTGCAAGTTGCACAAACCCGCCCTCCTGAGATTTGGCCGTAAAGGCGCGCTTTAGCCCGAAGACAAATTCCACTGTTTACTGGCCCTTAAGCAATCCGGAGAAGTGTTGCACATTCATTCATTTCGTACACTGACTTTCACACGGCTTGGATTGCGCATAGGGGCTAAAGCTTGGATTTACAACAAATATCAGGCAGGCGCGGGATTTTTGCCTACTTTTTTTCCTGAAGAAAAAAGCAGGTGCCCTTCCCGCGGCACGAGCGGGACGATTATCATTTTAAGATAGACTATTATTCTTCTGAAGAATACCTAAATCCCCTATAAGAAGAAAGCAACTCCTTATCACTCAGCAAATAACCTTTTTCTTTTCTGCCCAAAAAATAAAACCCACTGGCTGCATCAATAGTGCCTTTAGTTTTATTCAGGATTTTATCGAAGTATTTAAGCCAGAAAAACAGGAAAGTTCCGCCATAGCTTAACACCCGATCCACCTTCTTACTGTTAGCAAAGCTGGTCAAAAAATATTTCAATGACCACACCAATGCTGAGCCTGCGCCGGCAACTACACCGCTGTCAATTTCATTGAACGTGCGGAACATACGCCGGTGACCAAGATGAGTAAATCTTAAAAAATCATACTTTCCGCCGTGAACCTGCTGCATAAAGGGCGTTTCTGCGTAAATAAGTCCATCGTTTTTGATCACCCGATGCATCTCTCTGACGCATAGGAATGGATCAAGTACGTGCTCCAACACAGCCTGTGCGATGATGAGATCAAAACTATCGTCAGCAAAAGGAATTTCGTGAGCATCACAGATTACGGTAGTATTTGGACCATAAGAAACATCTGTTTCCACAAGCAGATCTTCTTTCTGTAATACTTCTTTTAAATGTTTGATACCTACACCATCAACACTTCCGCCAAGGATCAGGATGCGTAGTGGTTTTTTGTCTTTTAGAAGACCAGCAATATGAATATAGTTTTTTTCGCTGATGTTATTATAGGTGATACCGGGTTGTATTTTTTTAAGAAAACGGGTGAGTCCGCTGTTGTAAGTTTTAAAGAATATATCACTTTGCTTTTCAAAATCCTTTTGCTCGAAAAGATCGTTTTTAGGGTTAATTAAAATAGGGATGCCATTGAATACCGGATATGTAGAATCGCAGGTTTCATCCTCGCATTTGTAAGAATTAGAAATTTTTGATAATGATTTTTTACAGGCAGGACAAACGATAATTTGCTCTAGTGAAGTAAGATTCATCCGGGTTGGTCTGATATAATTAAAAAAACATGTTTAGGAATTAGGATGCGATTGTTTTTGTTGCCCGGCTTACCGCTAGTTTTTGTACCGTTTTTACTATACCTCTACTGTCAAACCCACACTCTGCCCAAAGCTCTGGCTGTTCTCCGTGTTCGATGACCTTATCGGGTATACCCAGACGAATTACATTGCTGGAATAATTATTATCGGCCATGAATTCCAGAATCGCACTGCCCATTCCCCCTTGTATACAGCCATCCTCAACTGTAATTACATATTTGAACTTTTTAAATATATGATGAAGTGCAGTTTCATCAAGGGGCTTTGCAAAGCGCATATCGTAATGGGCCGGGTGAATGCCCTCGGAGTTTAATTCCAGGCATGCTTTGACTGCTTCATTGCCTACATGGCCGATACTTAAGATAGCTACATCTTCGCCATCACAGATCATTCGTGCTTTTCCGATCTCAATTTCCTTCATAGGTCTTCTCCAATCGGTCATAACGCCGTTACCACGAGGATATCTGATGCTGAAAGGACCCTGATTTTCCAATTGAGCTGTAAACATCAGATTCCTGAGTTCTTCTTCGTTCATTGGAGCGGATACGACCATATTGGGAATACATCGCATGTATGCCAGATCGTAAGCGCCATGATGGGTAGGCCCATCCGAACCCGCAAAGCCAGCACGGTCAAGGCAAAATACCACATTCAGCTTTTGAATGGCAACGTCATGGATGACCTGATCAAAAGCCCTTTGCATAAATGTCGAGTAAATATTGCAAAATGGTACCATGCTCTGGGTGGCGAGGCCCGCTGAAAATGTAACCGCATGCTGTTCGGCGATACCAACGTCAAATGCCCGATCCGGCATCGCTTTCATCATAATGTTTAGCGAAGAACCAGATGGCATCGCAGGGGTAATCCCCATGATCTTATTGTTTTTCTCAGCCAGTTCAACTATAGTGTTGCCAAATACATCCTGGTATTTTGGAGCCAAAGGCTTTTCCGTTGCAGTTTTCTTAATTTCGCCGGTTATTTTATCAAACAGTCCCGGAGAATGCCATTTAGTTTGGTCTTTTTCCGCCAGGGCATAACCCTTTCCTTTAACCGTTACGCAATGAAGAAGCTTAGGGCCAGGAATATCTTTTAGATCATTAAGAACTTTAACAAGGTGTTTAACGTCATGTCCATCTATTGGGCCGAAATAACGGAACTTGAGAGCCTCGAAAAAGTTGCTCCGTTTTAACAGTCCGCCTTTTATGGTTTTTTCTACTTTCTTAACCATTTCATGAGCATTTGGGCCCAGGTCTGAAACTTTGGTCAAAACATAGGAAATGTCATCTCTGAAGCGATTGTACGATTTGGAAGTAGTAATGTCTGTTAAATATTCTTTTAATGCCCCGACGTTCGGGTCGATCGACATACAATTATCGTTTAGGATAACGAGAATGTTTGAATTCTCAATGCCCCCGTGATTCAAGGCCTCAAAAGCCATTCCGCCTGTCATCGCGCCATCGCCAATTACAGCGACGTGCTGCCGGTCTGTTTCTCCTTTGTAATTTGATGCTACCGCCATGCCTAATGCAGCAGAAATTGAAGTTGAAGAGTGGCCTACGCCAAACGTATCATACTCGCTTTCCGAACGTTTAGGGAAACCGCTGATACCTTTATAGATCCGGTTCGTATGAAATGAATTTCTTCTTCCGGTCAGGATCTTATGTCCGTAAGCTTGATGGCCCACGTCCCAAACAAGTTGATCATACGGAGTATTTAGTACATAATGAAGCGCTACTGTAAGCTCGACAACACCAAGGCTCGATCCAAAGTGGCCCCCGTTGACGGATACCGTGTCAACGATAAACTGCCTGAGTTCGTTGCAGATCTGGACCAGATCTGTCTCGCTGAATTTTCTCAGATCAGAAGGATAGTTTATCTGTTCAAGTAATTCGCCCGCCTTAACTTCCATGTTGGTTAGTGTAATAATTGATGAGACAAAAATAACTTATTTAATGGGAAACGTGAAACGGGAAATGGGAAGCAGGATGTCTGAGCTGGGCGGAGAGTAAGATGGACAGTAAGATGGAGAGTAAGACGGAGAAGAGGTTGGGAGGAAACTGGGAACTAGATGTCCGGGAAGGGAAATGAGATATGAGAAGCGAGAAATGAGAAACTTCGCCGGTTGCATTGTCCTAAGGAGGTTTGCTTTCGCAGGGATGACATGCACTTTATAAAGAGTGGGGAGAATGAAGGCTGCATGCGCCTTCATCCCCCTCACTGAGCTCCGACATCAGACCTCCGACATCCGACTTCCGATTAGTATCTGTAAGTATCCGCTTTAAACGGACCTGCAACCGGCACACCAATATAATCTGCCTGGTGCTGATCTAATTCTTCAAGCTCAACACCAATCTTAGCAAGGTGTAAACGTGCTACTTTCTCATCTAAGTACTTAGGAAGAACGTAAACCTGGTTCTCGTATTTATCAGTGTTAACCCAAAGTTCTAACTGAGCCAAAGTTTGGTTCGTGAAAGAGTTTGACATAACGAAAGATGGGTGACCAGTTGCGCAACCTAAGTTTACAAGACGGCCTTCAGCAAGAATAATGACATCTTTACCGTTGATAGTGTATTTGTCAACTTGTGGTTTGATCTCAACTTTAGTGTTGCCATAGTTACCGTTTAACCAGGCCATGTCGATTTCGTTATCGAAGTGACCGATGTTACAAACGATAGCTTTGTCTTTTAAAGCAAGGAAATGCTCGCCCCGAACGATGTCACAGTTACCAGTAGTGGTAACTACGATATCAGCTTCTTTAATTGCAGTAGCTAATTTTTTAACCTCATAACCTTCCATTGCAGCTTGTAAAGCACAGATCGGGTCAATTTCAGTTACAATTACACGAACACCTTGCGAGCTTAGAGATTCAGCTGAACCTTTACCAACATCGCCATATCCGCAAACAACAGCTACTTTACCAGCCATCATTACGTCAGTTGCACGACGGATAGCATCAACTAATGACTCACGGCATCCGTATTTGTTATCAAATTTAGATTTGGTAACTGAATCGTTAACGTTGATTGCAGGCAAGTGCAAAGTTCCGTTTTTCATACGCTCATATAAGCGGTGAACTCCGGTAGTAGTTTCTTCAGAAAGTCCTTTGATTTCAGCGATAAGCTCAGGGAATCTGTCGAATACCATATTAGTTAAATCGCCACCATCATCAAGGATCATGTTCAATGGCTTGCGATCTGGACCGAAATGCAAAGTTTGTTCGATACACCAGTCAAATTCTTCTTCGTTAAGACCTTTCCAGGCGTAAACCTGGATACCTGCAGCAGCAATTGCAGCCGCAGCGTGATCTTGAGTTGAGAAAATGTTACATGATGACCAGGTAACTTCAGCACCAAGGGCAGTCAATGTTTCAATTAATACTGCAGTTTGGATAGTCATGTGCAAACATCCAGCGATGCGTGCGCCTTTTAATGGCTGTGACGGACCGTACTCCTCGCGAAGTGCCATTAAGCCTGGCATTTCTGCTTCCGCTAGTCCGATTTCTTTCCGTCCCCATTCTGCAAGGGAGATGTCCTTAACTTTGTAAGGTACATAAGTCGTCTCTACTGATGACATAGTTTGATTTTTAGTGCGTTTTAACGCGTTAATTAATAAATTGATTGTCAATACTTACCAGTACGTAAGAATTGGTTTGCAAAGGTAAGGTATCGGCTTATCAATTCAAAAGGGTAAAGACTGAATTTGAGATAAGTGACGGGAATGGGTAGTTTATTTAATAGGAATAGAACCTTATAAACGCATATTCATTGAAAGGTTTGAGTTTAAGAAAGTAATTATTGAATATTACTTGGACTTTTGGACAGAGTCTGTGATTATTAGGTTCGGGTAGCCCGGCTCTCCGCTTTAGTTTTGGCTATTACATGGGAGTTTAATATTCATATTACTCGAAGCCAAAAGCTGCCGCTGCGATCCGGTTTATTTTGCTCATGACAGATGCTTTGATGATGAGACAATTAAACTGCACAGCGCCCAGTTAACAAAGCATTTAGAAACTTATAACCTAAAACTTATAACTTACAACATCCCTTCGTAATCTAAACGTCAAAACCACCCTTTCATACACTACTTTCCCTCCAATTCCTTAACTTTGCCTAAAGTTTATAAAGTTAAGATATGTACCCAGAATATTTAGTTGCACCAATGCGCCAGGAGCTTATTAATGCAGGCTTTCAGGATTTAAGAACAGCTGAAGAAGTTGACCAGGCTATAAAGTCGGAAGGAACGGTGCTTGTAATGGTTAATTCTGTTTGCGGATGTGCTGCTGCGAATGCACGCCCTGCTGCTAAGATGTCGACCGCTTTCGAGAAGCATCCTGATAAGTTCGTTACTGTGTTTGCAGGAATGGAAAAAGAAGCTGTTGATAAGGCCAGAGCTCACATGCTGCCTTTTCCTCCGTCTTCACCTGCGATTGCTTTATTCAAAGATGGCAAGTTAGTTCACATGATCGAGCGTCACCAAATTGAAGGTCGCCCAGCGCAAATGATTGCAGATAATTTGAATCAGGCTTTTGATCAGCACTGCTAATCGAAAAAGATATATGTTTAGTTTAAAGAGATCCGTCAGTAGTGGCGGATTTTTTTTTCAAATGATTTTTTGAAAAGTCGTTAAGGAAGAACTGGAGTTTCTGCTGTTTAATAATGCTTGATTCGCTGGCAGCACAATAGATGGTGAAAATATTTTGGAGGTTGCGCCGTTGTGCGGCGCCGGGCTTTTCGCTTCAATCTTTTGCCCTTCGGGACAAAAGGATTTCCGCTGCAATCCCTAACCCAATCCCGATTTCAATAATCCCGATGAAAGTTTATTAAATGCCTTCAAGTGTCATTTCTTGATTTAAGGCTTGTTCACGGACATATAATAGAATGCGCCGAGATGACAGATTTTGACTATAACGTCGATCTATAATTTTCGTTAACCCATTTGCATAGATCGAAGAAAGCCTCAAAAACGCTATCGTTTTTAAAGTTTTCAATTTTGATGTTTGGTCTTAATTCAATTGTCTCAGGTTTGTAATTAAGGCCGAAGATTGAATTTAATTTGTTCAATAGTTCCATTCTTTTATCGGTATTGTCGAAAGGCGGCTTCTTTTTTATCCATTGAAACTGAATTTCTACACTTCCGCTTGTGTATACGCCGAAAAATTGGAAAAAGTTATTTTGGGGGGTTATTGCTGGAATAAACGAGCCTGTCCTGCTGCCTGTGCCCCACCAGATGGTATCGAAATTTTGTTTAGAAAAGTCATAAATCCGCTGGAACTTGGCTATATGCTCTGGATGACGCTTGGCTATTTCTCCAAAAAATAGTTTTTCATCCCACCGATTGATTAAGCTGTGCTTCACAGATTTTTGTTGCGCAGCGAGTGTGGTTTGCCCTACTACACGAGGCACCAATGTTTTGAGCTGGTTGGTCTGACTTATAAATTGTTTTAATTCAACACCAAGTATTTCTGCTGGAGACATTTGGCCGTTTAAAAACTCTATAATTCTTAAAAGCTCTTTTGGAATGGTGTCTGCAACTATCAGCATCCGAATTTTGCCAGCTTTTAAATTAGTTTGAACTTGTTCCCAAAAATGCTCGGAAGTATCAGTAATCAAAAATGCTCTTAATGTGTCTTCTGCAATTATACCCTGAGATTCGCAATTGTTTTCAAACTGGTTGATAATATCTTCAATTGACCAATAGGTTACTGCGTTTGCGGCATAGTCAAGGATTTGCCCAATAACTTCCCGCCTTAATCTTGTGTCCGAACTTCTCTTAACTTCAACTAGTGTTGGTATTCCGTCCTGGTCCAACAAAAGGTGGTCGAGACTCCAGCGATTAGAACTGTTTAGTTCATCGGGCACCCCCATTTCTCTTGTTACCAAAAGCCATTTGCGAGGGTATTCTCTATTAATTTGATCACCTGATAACAAATTGGGATACTTTGCCAGGAGAACTTGAAAATCGTCTTCCGTCAAGTATTGCGACTCCCGCATTTCGTGGAGTGCACCATCATCGCCAAGGACAAATATTGAATCGCTCATGTTATAAGTATAATTAGAAATCTATTTTTGATCCCCTTTGGATTAACGTTTCCCCCGGGCCGACTTAAACTTAACCCTTAAAACCAGGGCTCCCGATAGCAATTGTCTTAATGAAACATCTTGTTTAGCTGCCGGAAAGAGTTCATAGATGATTTAAGAGTACCCATTATCCGCCAAGCCACTCTCAACTCTCCATTATCAACTCTCCACTTACTAAAAGTCCTTATTCAACACCTTCTCCAACTCTGCCAAGCTCATCTTCATCTTCACTCTTCCCTGTTTCGCATAGGAAATTTCACCAGTTTCTTCTGAGACTATGACCGCCACTGCATCACTTGTTTCTGAAATGCCAATCCCGGCACGATGACGAAGCCCGAATTGAGGAGGTAACTTATCATTTTCAGTTAAAGGGAGAATACTGCTGGCACATTTAATCTTATTTTCGGAAATGATCACAGCGCCATCGTGCAGCGGGCTGTTCTTTTGAAATATGCTTTCCAGTAAGCGTTTGGAAACGCGGGCATCAATGATTTCACCGCTGTTCTGGTAGAACTGCTCATCGTAATACTTCGCTAAAATGATAAGGGCTCCGGTACGGCTTTTCTGCATACTCTTACAAGCATCGATTATAGGCCTAATTCGTGCTGAGTTATCTTTTTCGATTTCCTTGCGGCCAAATAAGAAAGACCACCAGGCCTTATTTTTTTGCAGGGACGCGTTCCGGCCGATAAGCAGCAGAAATCGCCGGATCTCCTGCTGGAAAACTACTATAAGCGCGATGAACCCAATTTGGACAAAGCCATCAAGAATCTCTGTAAGAAGCTGCATGTGAGCCTGCCTGACTACGAGATAAACGACATATATAATAACAAGGCCCAGGAGGATGTTCAAAGCGATGGTTCCCCTGATCAGGTTGTATACGTAGTAGATAATCAACGCTACCAGGATGATATCGATCACATCAAGCAACCGCAGATTCAGGAAACTAAAGTCAAATCCTTCCATTTTTTAAAAGTAAAGATAAAATACGATTTAAGGATTATTGTCTGGACTAGGATTATTATATGGGATAGGATTCATAGGATGATAGGATTCGTATGATTCTGGGGGGAGAGGCATTGTGTCATTGCGAGCGCAGCGCGGCAAAGGATTCATAGGATTTTAGGATTCATAGGATTACTGTCATCCAGAGGTAAGGATTGGTAGGATTACGGATAGTAAGATTAGAACCCTGTAGAATGGAGAGTAAAAACGTTATCGGAAATTAGCTGACTTTTTGAAAAATTGTTATTGCCTCTCTCGCAGCTCTCACATCATGCACACGCAGGATATTTGCACCCTTCATTAAGGCGATGGTATTTGCGGCTATCGTACCGTTGAGTGCATTATCTGAATCGGTTCCAAGCGTTTTATAGATCATGGATTTGCGCGATAATCCAGCCAGGACAGGCTGGCCTGTGATTTTTAAATGGGAGAGGTTTTTTAGGAGCTCATAGCTCTGGTCAGGAGTTTTTGCAAAACCAAAACCGGGATCTACGATCATGTCTTTCACCCCCAATTCTTTTAATTCCGCAATTTTAGAAGCGAAGTATCGACAAACCTCTGTCGTTATATCGTGATAATCCGTTTGAGATGTCATGGTTTGAGGGGTTCCTTTCATATGCATCAGGATGTAGGGTACACCCAGCGAGGCAACAGTTCCGAACATTTCCTTATCCAGCTCACCGGCAGAGATGTCATTAATAATATGAGCACCAACGTTCACTGCTGCTTTTGCTACTGCTGACCGGAACGTGTCAATGGAAAGCACTGCCTGAGGAAACTCCCTGATAATTGCTGAGATAACGGGAATCAGTCTTTCTAATTCTTCCTTTTCGGAAATATGTTCAGCTCCCGGGCGCGACGAGTAAGCGCCAAGATCCAGGATGTCCGCGCTTTCTGATAAAAACTCTTCGGCTTTTTTCAGCGCTTTTGTGGGGTTATTGTTCCGGCCGCCATCGTAAAAAGAGTCGGGGGTTAGATTTAATATCCCCATAACTTTTGGTTTGGAGAGATCCATCATGTTACCCCGAATATTTAACGATAATTTTTGCTGAAAAACTGTATTTTTATCGGCCATCGAATGGCAAAATACCGATTAATTCATCGTTGTAACAAATAAAATCAAAATCTTGGCTAATAATACATCTTCAGAATACGATGCGATAATAGGGGTTTGCAGGAAACTTTTTATCAAAAAGACTACAGATTACGGATCAGCATGGCGGATTCTCAGAATGCCGTCGATTACAGACCAAATCTTTATCAAGGCGCAACGTATTCGTACCATTGAGGAAAAGAAGGTGTCAAAGGTCGAAGACGATATTACATCTGAGTATATAGGTATCGTAAACTACTGTATCATTGCAATGATGCAGCTTGATCTTCCGGATGATGCCCGGACTGAATTACCAGCAGATGAAGTTGCTGCCTATTTTGATAAGGCCGTAATCGAGACGAAAGAATTGATGTCTGCCAAGAATCATGACTACGGTGAAGCCTGGAGGGATATGCGTGTTAGTTCGCTCACAGACCTCATACTGATGAAAATACTGCGTGTAAAACAGATTGAAAATAATTCAGGCCAAACCCTTGCATCGGAAGGAGTGAGGGCTAATTATCAGGATATGCTGAACTATTCGGTGTTTGCGCTGATTAAACTGACGTGAATGGAGTTGAGAGTGAAAGTACCAACTGAAAACTGAAAACTGAAAACTGAAAATTGAAAGTCAGAAAGCCCGGCCTGGCAGCAGGTAACAGCCAGCAGATAACAACAAACTGGCCGCTGAAGTAAAAATAACTATGAAACGAGTTGCGTTAATTGTTAGCAGGTTAGTGGTCGGATTGCTCTTTATTTTTTCCGGGCTTATCAAGGCTAATGATCCTTTAGGTTTTGGATACAAGCTCCAGGAATATTTTGAAGTCTTTCATATAAGCTTCCTGAACGATTACGCCCCAGCGATAGCAATTCTATTATGTACGCTTGAAATTGTGCTGGGTGCGCTCCTGCTGTTAGGCTTTTGGGCAAACCTTGTAGCATGGGGGCTTCTGCTTTTTATCATCTTCTTCACGTTTCTGACATTTTATTCCGCATTTTTTGAAGTAGTTACGTCATGCGGATGCTTCGGTGACGCCATCCCTCTAACCCCATGGCAATCCTTTTGTAAGGACCTGATCCTCCTGGCGCTTATTGTGATCATCTTCAGGCAAAGACGTAATCTCAAGCCATTGGTGGCAAATGCCCGTGCTCAGGATTTAATAGCAGGAGTGGTTCTTTTGTTGTCGCTTGGGTTCGGCCTGTATACTTATAATTTTCAACCCATTATGGATTTTCTTCCGTACAAGGTTGGAAACAACATACCATCGCTTATGGTTGCGCCGCCGGGAGCTCCGCAGGATATATATGAGATCACTTATAGCCTGAAAAATAAGCAGTCGGGCGAAAAGAAGAAGATGACGGATAAGGAATACATCAAAACCCAGATCTGGAAGGACACAAACTGGGAGATTGCAGGAGACCCGGTCAACAAACTTATAAAGAAGGGTTACGATGTTAAAATAAAGGATCTTAAGATCACCGATAGTCAGGGAACGGATTATAATAAGGAGCTTCTTGAAAACCCATACTATAACCTTGTTGTTGTAGCATATGATCTTTCGAAAGCGAATAAAAACGGCATTGGCGACTTAAATGCACTGGCAATAAATGCTGCGGAGAATTACAACATAAGAACGGTATTGCTTACATCTAACTCTGCACAAAGTGCGGCGGAATTCAGTGAAGTGAACAAACTGGTTATGGAGATATTCTATGCAGACGGGATTCCGCTAAAAAGTATGGTAAGGGCGAACCCGGGACTACTGCTTTTAAAGAATGGCACAGTGATCGACAAATGGCATTTCCACAATTTGCCGACCTACGATGAGCTTGCGGTTAAATATTTTCGAAACAATTAGAGGAATAAAACATTTATAGCATTGTTCAGTGAGGATAAACCTCCTGAATAAAAAAGGTGAAGAGAAATTTATGAAGGTATTTCTGATCGGATTTATGGGTAGCGGTAAAACTACCATTGGGAAAAAGCTTGCGAACTATTTGAAAT
Organism: Daejeonella sp.; assembly: GCF_037719425.1. GTDB lineage: Bacteria > Bacteroidota > Bacteroidia > Sphingobacteriales > Sphingobacteriaceae > Daejeonella. The sequence goes on from NZ_JBBJNI010000023.1 coordinate 24,086, forward strand.
TCGACTTTATAGACCTTGATAAATTTATCGAAGCCAAGGCAGGCATGAGCATAGCTGACTATTTTGCTGCTCATGGTGAGGAGGAGTTCCGCAAGATGGAACAGGAAGTATTAAAAAATACCCATTACCCTGAAAATGTGATCATAGCCACTGGCGGGGGTACCCCTACCTACGACGACAATATGGATTGGATGAACGAGAATGGGAAAGTAGCTTATCTCTCATTGTCTCCAAAAGCACTGGCTTCAAGGCTGGAGCATTCAACTACAGACCGGCCTTTGATCAGGGATCTTAAAGGGGAAGCACTGGTTGATTTCATTACGGGAAAACTGAAGGAACGAGAGCCATTCTATAACCAATCGAAGTGTGTGATCAGCGCAAGCGATCTCACAGCAGAAAGGCTGGCGTTTTATTTGAATTTGAGTTATCCGGTATGATTGCTTCGCTTCGCTCGCAATGACAAGTGTTTTGCTTCGTTTCGCTTGCTATGAAAAGGGCTTCGCTTCGCTCGCAATGACACGTACACCATTAAGACGGGATCGGTAAGAGATAGCAAATTTTCAGTTTTCAGTTTTCCACTCTCCACTTTTCCCGTAGGGATTCCTACGGAACAACTCTCCACTAACTCAAATAAACCGCGTCCGCTTCCGATTTCACTCCCATTACCACATCAACGTGTTCTTTTAAAATAGTGGCCAGTTCAAGCCCTGTATAATCTGGTGAAACCGGGAAAATACGGTGACTGCGGTCTATTAGCACGAGTGTCCTTAATTTTTTAAGCGGGATGTCAAGAAATACGCCCAGTCCGTAAGCAAGGGTCCGTCCGCTGTTAAGTACATCGTCAACAAGTATAACCACTTTATTCGATGCTTCAGCTACTTCAATATCAGTGATAGCCTGGAGATGGGTAGTACTTTTGTCCAGCTCTATCTTCATTAAAGTGATCTTGATTTCGGAAATTGACTCAAGAGCTTTTTTTATCTGCTTAGCGATTGTATATCCTTTATCGACAATACCAGCCATGATGATTTCCTTTTCATTTAGATTATCTTCAAGGATCTCATAAGCCATGCGCTCAATCTTCTGCTGGATCTGTTTCTTATCAAGTATCAATAATTTCTTTGCAGTCATCTTCCGTCAAATTTCGTTTGAAAATACATATTCTCCAAGAAATGAAGGTCTCTTAATAAAATATTTCCAATCTTCATGCAACGTTGGATCATGTGAAATTGTCTGAAGCTCCCTTTTACTGGTACGGAAAGAAAACAAAATTTGCTCCTTCAGGAACGATTACAAAGACGCACATGAACTGATAAGCGTCTTTATATTGTTTAAGGAATTTGTCCTGCTTATCAGGAAGTATAAGCCCGTTCTCTATAAATTCTTCCATTGTCGAAGCATGAATGCTCCAATCTGTATTCAGATCATTCTTGTCCAGAATTACCTCGCCTAATTTCACCTCATGCTGGTGCGCCACGAAGATGGGATATGCCGAGATGCCCTCGACCATTATTTCAACAGCTACTTCCTTAAGTGATTCATTATAGAACTTAAGGTCAGATTCGAGGCTTTTTAAAGGACTTTCCTTTTTAGCTTCCTCACCATCTCCTTCCGGATTTAACAGGTCTTTAATATCCATAACAATAATTATAACAGCTCCGGCCGGTTCTTGTTGAGCGTTAACAACGCTACATTCTCAACGTGCTGAGTATGCGGGAACATGTCTACCGGACGGATGCGGGTTACCTCATACTTTTCTTTAAGCAAGGAAATGTCCCGTGCCTGGGTTGCCGCATTACAGCTTACATATACAATTTTTTCGGCCTCCATTTCAAGAAGACGGTTAACCACATCCTGATGCATCCCAGCACGGGGTGGGTCAGTTATAACTACATCAGGTTTTCCATGTTCGGCAATGAATTCTGAATTAAGGATATCCTTCATATCGCCGGCGTAGAAAGCGGTATTGGTTATATTATTGATGTCGGAATTGATCTTCGCATCTTCAATAGCTGTCGGAACATACTCAATACCAACAACCTGTTTTACATCTGCCGCAACAAAGTTAGCGATCGTTCCGGCGCCTGTGTATAGATCGTAAACCAGCTCGTCACCTTTAAAGCCGGCAAAATCCTTGGTTATTTTATATAACTCAAACGCTTGCTCGGAGTTTGTCTGATAGAATGACTTTGGGCCGATCTTAAATTTGAGCCCATCCATATTCTCGAAGATATGATCCGGTCCGTTGTAGATATGAATATCCTGATCAAAAATCGTATCGTTTTTCTTTTGATTTATGATGTAAAGCAGGGATGTTATTGCAGGGAATTCGTTTTTGAGAAACTCCATCATTCCAGGGATCTGTTCCCCGGTAGGATAAGCAAACACCACAATAACCATCAGCTCGCCGATGCTTGAGGTCCTGATGATCAGGTTTCTCAATGCACCTTCGTGATTCCGGAGATTATAAAAAGAGATGCCTTGCGCAAGAGCGTATTCCCGAACCCTGTTCCGGATGTCATTGGATGGGTCGGCCTGAAGATGGCAATGTTCTATGTCCAGGATCTTGTCAAACCTGCCGGGGATATGATAGCCAAGCGCATTCATTTCCATGTTTCCCTCAGATCTCATATCCTCATCCGTAAGCCATCGCTTGTCGGAAAAGGTGTATTCCAGTTTATTCCTGTAGTAGCGTGAGGCCTTGGATCCAAGGATGGTCTCCATACCGGAAATGTCAACCTTTGCCAGGCGCTGTAGAGCATCACCGACACTCTTCTGTTTGAATTGAAGTTGCGATTCGTAGGTGAGGTGCTGCCATTTGCAGCCCCCGCAAACGCCGAAATGCTGGCAGAACGGATCAGTCCGGTGCTCTGACGGCCTCACCAGGTTTTGGATCCTGCCTTCGTAGAATTTCTTCTTCCTTCGCACAAGCTCAACATCGACGAGGTCGCCCGGGACAGCTTTATCAATAAATATTACGAGGTCATCTGACTTACCTACTCCCTTACCTTCTTCAGCAATATCTATTACTTCGATGTTTTGCAAGAACTTTTTATCTGCCGGCACTTTTTTCATGAGCGGCAAAATTAGGGAATAGTTGTTAGTTGTTGGTAGTTAGTTGTTAGAAAATAGTAAACGAGGTATGAGGTATGAGGTAAGGTAGCCAAATTTTACACAGCGTTTCCAGCATTGTCAATTGTTCAAGTCAATTAATTGGGTTAGACTGCAGTTTGGTTTGTAAGGCTCAATATTAGCTAAGGCTCTTAAAAATCAAACTGCTCATCGATCAAAATAGAAATTTCTAAAATCTCTTTGCTCATGGCTATTTGTATGGCTACTGTTACAAATATGGCAATAATTATACTAAAAACCAAATGGGTATAAAGTTGGATGAAAGAACCAAGAGCCATGAACCAAGACGAATTCTACTTATAAACTTAAATGAGGACTGTAGAGGTAAGTACACAACGAGCATCGTTCATCACGATAGCTCATACCTCATACCTCCGGCTTCAGACTTCAGTCCTATTTCACAGCAGCCTTTACCAGATAAGGCAGAATTTCCTTTTGAAAAGAAATAAAGTTCTTCCGTACATCAGAATCGCTCACGGAAGTAAACGCAAATGAGAATACTATGCTTTTACTGGCTTTTATAAGGAAGCGAAGCCTTGCGATATAGTCATCAGCTTCGAAAAGCTTTGTTTCATTGAAAGAGTTGATCAACAGTTCCTCCAGGTCGTCGGAAAGAGACTTTAAGAATTCCTGGGAGTTAGCCGACTCGCGAATGAACTCCCAGCCTATGAATTCATTGCAAACGGTATAAGACAGACGGCTTGTTTTCAGAATAATACTGCTCAAGTATGCTTCTTCATCCAGGTCCTCGGATGGATTATGGATGATCTCATGCACACTGTGCTGAATATATTCCATCAGGATAGCCTGCAGGAGCAGTTCTTTACTCTCAAAGTATTTGTAGATGGTAGCCTTTGCGATCTTAGCCCGCTTGGCAATTTCGTTTACGCTCGTTTTATGGTAACCGTATTTCCTGAACAGATCCTGGGCCGCTTTTTTTATACTTTCCTTTATTTTATCGACTTCCATCTTAATTGGTTACAGCGAGCGTAAAATTAGTAATTATTACATTATATTCTTTTAAGCCTCTTTTCGCAGGTGCTTTGACTGGCGACCCGTCATACATCGAAAACTTAGCGCCGCTGCATGGGTCTGTAGCAGTTAAGTTCGGGTCATCAGGCACAACAGCACATTGCTGCAGAGGATTCACAGAACTGCAGCGGTCAAAAGCCACGTACTCGTTATTTGGTTTCTTGTAAATGATAAGGCCCGCGACACCGGTGTTAGTTCCCTTGTTTACGACGAGCAGGCCATTAATACTCTTTATGCTAAATTCCTGCAGCGTGATCTGATAATTCACATACACGTTCGGAATCCTATCCTCATCATCCTTCGAACAGGATAAGAGTATAAAACTTAACAATATAAAAGCTGGCCTTAAGCTCATTAGATCATTTCTGATTGAAACTGCTTTAAAAAGCGCACGTCATTTTCAGAGAACAGCCTCAGATCCTTGATCTGGTATTTCAGATTAGTGATCCTTTCGATGCCCATTCCAAATGCGTAGCCGGTATATTTTTTACTGTCGATCTCACAGTTGTCCAAAACATTAGGATCGACCATTCCGCAGCCCAGTATCTCAACCCAGCCGCTGTGCTTGCAAAACTGGCAGCCATCTCCTTTACAGATCGTGCAGGAAATGTCCATTTCTGCAGAAGGTTCTGTAAACGGAAAATATGAAGGCCGGAACCGAACTTTCGTCCCTTCACCAAACAGCTCCTGCACAAAGTAAAACAGGGTCTGCTTCAGATCAGCAAAAGAAACATTCTCATCGATATACAATCCCTCCACCTGGTGAAAGAAACAATGCGCACGCGCAGATATCGCTTCATTGCGGTATACCCGTCCCGGCATAATTGCCCTGAATGGCGGCTTCCCTGCTTCCATCATTCTCACCTGTACTGATGAGGTGTGGGTACGCAAAGCGATGTCACCTTTTTCTCCACCCTTCTTAATAAAGAAAGTATCCTGCATGTCACGCGCGGGATGTTCTTCAGGAAAGTTCAATGCAGAGAAGTTATGCCAGTCATCTTCAATTTCAGGACCTTCAGCGACGTGGAAGCCAAGCTTATTGAAAATACCGATGATCTCTTTTCGCACAAGCGAAAGCGGATGACGTGCACCAAGCTCAAAGCCCTGTCCCGGTAAGGTCAGGTCCTGCTCAGATCCGGTGCTGCTTTCCTCAGATTCTGAAGCCTCTTTAAGCTCCTGGTATTTACTTTCGGCAGTTTGTTTAAATTCATTCAACACCTTTCCCATCACCCTTTTCTCTTCCGAAGAAACAGTCTTAAACTCTTCAAAAAGATCTTTGATGATACCCTTTGTACCCAGGAATTTTATCCTGAAGGTTTCCAGCTCATCTGCTTTTTTGGTCTGAAATGAATTTATCTCACTGAGGTATTGATCGATCTTCTGCTGCATGTTATATGTTGATATTATATACGGATATTCTCTTATAACCGTTTTAATGTTTAGTTGTTCAGTACGCCCAGTTCTTTGCCAATCTTGGTGAATGCGGCGATCGCTTTGTCCAAATGTCTCCTCTCATGGGCAGCTGAAAGCTGTACCCTGATCCTTGCTTTTCCTTTCGGAACGACAGGGAAGTAAAAGCCGATCACATAAATACCTTCTTTAAGGAGTTTCGCTGCGAAGTCCTGAGCAAGCGTTGCTTCATAAAGCATGATCGGTACGATAGGGTGAACGCCCGGCTTAATATCAAAGCCAGCTGCAGTCATTTTTTCGCGGAAGTATTTCGTGTTCTCCTCCAGCTTATCCCGCAGGTTGGTTGTCTCACTGAGCATGTCAAGTACTGCAATAGATGCCCCAACAATGGATGGGGCCAGGGTATTGGAAAACAGATACGGCCTTGAACGCTGGCGTAACATGCTGATAACTTCCTTCGGGCCGGATGTGAATCCGCCGGAAGCGCCGCCCAGAGCCTTGCCCAGCGTACCAGTGATAATGTCAACCCTGCCCATCACATTATGATGCTCGTGAGTACCGCGGCCAGTTTTCCCAAGGAAACCAGACGAATGACATTCATCAATCATAACCAATGCGTTATAACTATCTGCAAGGTCACAGATTTTGTCTAATTGGGCGATGGTGCCATCCATAGAGAACGACCCGTCGGTAACTATGATGCGGTGACGGAGGTTTTGGGTTTCCTGAAGTTTTGCTTCCAGGTCTGCCATATTATCGTGTTCGTAGCGATACCGCTGAGCTTTACATAAACGCACGCCATCAATTATGGAAGCGTGGTTCAGCGTATCCGAAATGATGGCATCTTCCTCATTAAATAAAGGCTCAAACACACCACCGTTGGCATCAAAAGCTGCTGCATAAAGTATGGTATCTTCTGTTCCAAGGAACTTAGAGATCTTTTTCTCCAGCTCTTTGTGAATATCCTGTGTGCCGCAGATAAAACGAACGGACGACATACCAAAGCCATGAGAATCGATCGCTTTCTTCGCTGCTTCAATAACTTTGGGATGCGAGGAAAGACCCAGGTAATTATTAGCACAGAAATTAATTACCTCCTGGCCGCCTTCCACCTGGATATCTGCGCCCTGAGGCGAGATAATTATTCTTTCACGTTTATATAAGCCTGCTATTTCAATTTCTTCAAGCTCTTTTTCCAATACAGGCTGCAGTGTTTTATACATAAAGGGTTGCTTTTGAGTCTGCAAAATTACGAATTCCGCAGACTTTAACCTTCCTTAACAATTACATCTGTACGTATATATGTAATTTGCGTAACCTTTTACATTAATATTCGTCTTGACTCCATGAAGTTTCTCCTTTCCTGCATACTTTCTTTTATAACCTTAACCCTATCGGCACAGTCATTAACCGTGCGCGGAAAGATCACGGACCATAAGGGGCAGCCTATACCATTTGCGAGTATTTATGAGAAGAATACCACTATCGGAACTTCAGCTAACAGCGAAGGCGAGTATTCTCTTAAGCTGAGTGCCGGCAAACACGATCTGTATTACCGGGCTATCGGGTACCGTCAGGAAATAAAGGAAATTGATCTTAAAACTAATTACAACCTGGATGTAAGCCTTGCGGAGGCTGTATTTGAATTAGCGGATGTTGTTGTCAAGGCCGGAGACGTAGATCCTGCCTATGAAGTGATCAGGAACGCGATCAGGAAAAGGAAGGCGCACCTTCGCGAGGCGGATGAATACAGCACCGACGTGTATATCAAAGGCATGCAGAAAATGCTGGCTGCTCCAAAGAAATTCCTCGGCAAAAACATTGATGACCTTGGTAAAGAGATCGGCCTGGATTCAAACCGTACCGGTATTTTTTATCTCTCTGAATCAGAATCCAGGCTGAGCTATAAGCAGCCCGGCAGCTATCACGAAGAAATGATCTCATCCAAAGTGTCGGGGAGCAACCGGTCGTTCAGCTTTAACCGCGCTTCTGAAATAAACATTAACTTCTATGAGAATATCATAACGATGGAGGGTATAAGCAACCGCCCTTTCATATCCCCGATATCCGAAAATGCACTGTTCTATTACGATTACAAGCTTATTGGAACCAGTATGGAAAATGGTGAGCTGGTAAATAAGATCGAGCTGATCCCAAAACGAGGTGCTGATCCCGTATTCAGAGGCAATATTTATATCATTGAAGACAGCTGGCGGATCCACAGCTCTGATCTCATGATCACCAAGCAGGCGAATATCAATTTTGTCGATACCCTGAATATCCGCCAGCAATACATTCCTGTCAGCTCGCGTGTCTGGCTGCCTTCTTCTATGAGGTATGATTTTACCGGCGGTTTCTTTGGTTTTCGCTTTGGCGGATATTACCTCGCGCTGTATAAAAATTATGACCTTAACCCGGGCTTAAGCAACAAAGATTTCGTTGAAGTCTTGAAGATCACGCGGGAAGTTAATAAGAAAGACAGTGCCTACTGGACACAGGCGCGCCCCGTTCCGCTGACCGAAGAAGAAAGGAAAGATTATGAGAAGAAAGCAGTTCTGGCTTTAAAAAGAGAGTCAAAGCCCTATCTGGATTCCCTCGACAAGGTTCATAATAAGTTTAAGCCGGTGCAGTTCATTGTCGGCTCGGGATACAGCCCGAGGAACCGCTTCAAAAAAGAATATTACACCTTCAGTTCGCTCATCAATTCGGTTTTCTATAATACTGTTGAAGGCTTTGGAATTAACTATCAGGCTACCTATTCCAAACGCCTGGATTCGCTCACCAATAAGTTTGTAAATTTTGCCGGAAAGGTGCGTTATGGCTTCTCCAGTGAAAAACTTTATGGAAGTGTCTCAGGGAATATCCCTGTAAAAGATGCAACCCTGTCTATTGGCCTTGGCTCTGATGTTCTTGATCTGAATAACCAGGGCAGTATCAGCCAGCTGGGTAATTCGATCAACTCCCTGCTTTACGAGCGGAACCTGCTCAAACTTTATGAAAAGAAATTTGTCTCGGCGACAATGTCCCAGCGCTTTGGAGGTTTTATGGGAAGCGTAAGTACGGAATGGGCAAACCGGGTTAGTTTACAAAATACTTCTGATTATACTATCCGCGATCTGAAGAGCCGCGCTTTTACATCGAATAACCCTCTTGAATCGATACTGGCGAACGGGCCCTTATTTCCTGAAAATCAATCTTTCAAACTCTCTTTTCGGGGAACCTACGATTTCAGTAATAAGTACGCCACTTATCCCTCCGGGAAGATCCATCAGCCTTCAAAATATCCGCGGTTAGGTGTCACGTATACAACAGCTCTGGAAGGGATTTTTGGTTCTGATGTCAGCTACGATCTGTTATCTGTTGATCTTACCAAATCAGATATTAAGCTCGGGATGTACGGTCAGTTTAAATTCTGGGTTGGAGCAGGTCAGTTCCTGAATAATAACAACGTTTATTTCCCCGACTACAAACATTTCGTTGGGAACCTTAGCCTGAGCTACATTCCTAAGATCAATAATTTCCTGTTCCTGGATTTCTATAAAAACAGCACAGCCGACAAGTTTGCGGAAGCCCATTTGGAGCATAATTTCTCAGGCTTCATTACCAACAAGCTTCCTCTGATCCGCAAGCTGAAACTGAAGGAAGTGGTAGGGTTCAACTACCTGGCTACCTCGGCATTGAAGAACTATAATGAAGTGTACTTTGGACTGGAATACCTGACCTTTCGGGTGATGTATGGTATGGCTTATGATAATGGGAGGCAGGTTGATAAGGGGGTGAGGATTGCTTATGGGTTTTAACAAGTTGAGAGTTGAGAGTGGAGAGTTGAGAGTGGCTGGGCGGATAGAGCGGCTCTTGGTTTCATGAGGTCGGAGGCCGGAGGTCTGAAGTTTGAAGTCTGAAGTGGAAAACCGTAGGGATCCTATCGGAAAAACTGAAAACTGAAAACTGAAAACTGAAAACTGAAAACTGAAACTTGAAACCTGATTACTGATTACTGAAAATAGTGATTTGCAAGTTAATCACGATATCACCTTAACCACCACTTTGCCCTTATGAAGCCCCTCGCCAAACAGCCTGAATAAGCGGGGAACCTCTTCTAAACTATAAGGCCCGTCGATCACGGGTTTGATCTTGCCGGCTTCGAACAACTCCTTCATATAAGCCAGGTCTTTATTAGCTTTCAGGGCAACGATCAGTATCTGCTTTTTGCTGAATATTGAAGCCGCACGGCCAAAGATCAAAGCCGACAATAAACGTGAAATCGAACCGCCAACTGTAACATACCTGCCATTCGGGTTCAGTACGCGGGTGTAATGGGAGAGGGGGCGATTGGTTTTCACGTCGAGTATAAGGTCGTACTTCTTGCTGCTTTGCGTAAAATCTTCCTTCTGATAATCGATTACATGATCAAATCCCATAGAACGCAGCATGTCCAGTTTCTCAGCACGGTCCACACCCGTAACTTCAACGCCGTATAATTTAGCGATCTGAATCGCAAATGTGCCAACCCCGCCTCCCGCTCCATTGATCAGCAGCTTTTGTCCGGATTGAAGGTTCCCTTTATCCAGCAGACCTTGTACCGCCAGCATTGCAGCCTGGGGTATTGCCGATGCCTGCTCAAAGCTCATGCTCTCCGGTTTAATGGCCAGCATATTTTCCGGCGCGCACACATATTCAGCAAATCCTCCCCAGCGACCGCTCAGGTCTCCGTACACATTATCCCCTGCCTTAAACTTCGTGATGCCTTTACCCACCGCTTCCACAGTCCCAGCAATGTCCGATCCGAGGATCTGAATTTTTGGCTTACGAATCCCGTTAAGCATCCGGTTAACGAAATCGCCTTCAAGGAGGCCCATATCCCAGTCATTAAGTGATGCGGCGTGAACTTTTATCAGGATTTCATTATCCTTAGGAACCGGCTTGCTGATCTCCTTTAGTTCAAGGACATCCGGGGTTCCGTATTTGGTGTAGACGATAGCTTTCATCTTAGGCTTCTATGTATGGTGCATTTGAAAGATAGGTGCGATCAATGTCAATCCCCTACAAGCTTGCATCTCTATTTTATTTTTATAGATTTAATTATAAAAAACGCTATCGGAATAAAGATCATTCCTAAGGTTAATGGTAAAAACCAAAAAGTTAGTTCCTCAGATTCTCCCATGCTACTTTGGATTGTTTCGAATGAAATCAATCCGAAAATAAGGACAATTGTTACTTTCAGGAAACGCATCATTTTCGTAGCATTTGTATACTGCCTTAACGCATTTTCTGTTGTTATTTCAACTAAATAGTTAAAGACATGCGGCATACGGTTTAGAAGCGTCATAAAAAGAAACAGCATGCTTGCAACTATTGTTAAAGTAAAGATATTGCCTTTTGCACCATACCGGTCTGGTTGGCCTGAGCCGTTAAAGTGAGTCGGGATGTTGTCAGGCAGATTAGGGTAATTTGCTAGAACCAGGATCCAAAATGCCAAAAGTGCAAGCCAGCCTAAAGTTTCCAGCGCTATATCAAATGCTGTAAGTTCGATTTTGATTTTTGGTCTCGGTGTATTCATCGACAATATTCTACTCGCGGCTAGCGGATGCTTCTATCATTCCCTTCAGGACCTTCATATCAACATCCGCCAGTTTATTGATGTAGAGGCAGCCCACGCCGGTCTTGTGTTTGCCGAGCTTTTCAAGAGCATCGGCATGCTCCTTGATGCCCCCGCTGATGTATAGGGACAGGTTCGCTTTACGCGGAGAAAAACCTATCCGAAGCCAATCTACTTCCCGGCCGGTGGTGGCGCTTTTGTACCGTTTATTGCCGAAGCCAATAATCGAGCTGCTCCATAGTACGGGCTCTTCACCTGTGGCTTTTTTAAAGATCTCCAAAAGTACAAAGCTGTCTTTACGCTTTTGCTCATCCAGAGCATTGATAAAATCTTCTACGCTCGCAGCGGTAGGCTTTGTTTTTATCTCAGCGAGTTTTGATTTCTTTTCAGCCATGACGTGGTTTATTGCGTTATACTAATCTAAGCAAATTGGAGGACTATGGTGTAGTCCAACCTGATGAGTTTACTAGCGGTAATTGCCGTGCAAAGCGGTTAGTCTTAGAAGTTGAAACGACGCTTGGGCCGCGTGTCGTTGACGAGATCCCCGATTAAATCGGGGAACATCACCCAACCAATCAAACTAAACATGCCCAATCTGCCAGACATTCTTAAAATGTGCCATGAAGTGATCTTTGGTTTTTAGTTCCTCTTCATCAAGATAGCTTTGCACTACTCCTATAATGGATTCAGTGTCGAGGTCGAATTCCAGGATGCTGGCCCAAAAGCCCGTTCCGTTGATAGACATTTTTAAAAGGCTGCTTTTATCGAGGTATTCAAATTCAGCCGGATCTGGCTTTTCCGTTCCGTTGATAATAGAAAAAGTCACTACATCATCCAGATCGGGAAACTTCATTTCTGCCGGTTCGGGTTCTTTGTCAAACTCCTCCAGGATCTCTTCCTTGTACTGCTTCCAGAACGCCCTCACCCTGACCATCATGTCGTCGATCTCCTCTTTTGGGTAGTCCTCAAAGCTGTCTATTTCATCAACCACCACAATCTCTTCCGGATCAGGCTCATAATCAATCAGGAACAGAGCCCGGGGTTTGCTGGTGTGATAGATATACCTGAGGAAGCCATATTCATCCAGCATATTTTCAGCAAACAAAAACTCAGCGCTCGGTTCCATAGGTTAAAGATAAGGACACGGTGAAGATAAGGCAAAAAGTTGTTTTAAGAATTGGATGGAAGCCTAACATTTTGGATCCCGCACCATATGGCGTTCTTTGTTCACTCTAAATCCAAACACAGATTTCTGAAATGGTTTTTCTTTTTAAATCCGGAACCCAACACTCTTCTGCAGGGTAACCAACAGGGATTAGTAAAAAAGGCTTCTCATTTTCGGGACGGTTTAAAATTTTAGATAGAAATTTCATCGGGCTTGGTGTATGAGTTAATGCAACCAAACCTGCATCATGAATTGCAGCAAGTAAAAATCCGCAGGCAATACCGCAACTTTCGGTTACATAATAATTTTGATGTTTGT
>NZ_JBBJNI010000167.1:0-8368 GCF_037719425.1 Daejeonella sp.
TTTCTATTCATCGTTGACCTTGTTTTTTGTCAACCTATGTCAGGACAAGTCAACGCAGAATTGCACAGTCAGTCCAATCAGCACTCTGTGTCCTCTGCGGTAAAATATTACGGCCTCGGTTCCAGTTTCGGAATCCTCTTAGGTGTATCCGTCCCTGATACAATGCTTCTTGCACTTAACGCAATCGCTTTAATAGTGGCCCAGATATTTGCGGAATCAAGCGTTTCAACTTCATCATTCACGGTATGATAGAACTTATCTGAATCAATCTGGTCGGTGGAAATAGTATGAGCCGGCACTCCCAGCGCCGCTAAAGTTGCATTGTCACTCCGATAAAAAAGGTTCTGTGCAGGATATGGATCCGGGTGGAATTTAAATTCTGTGCCGGCAAGATTCTTCTGAAGGATCTCACCAAAATCAGAGCGTTCAAAGCCCGTAATAAACGCAGCGTTCTTGCCGAATTTTGATTCCTTGCCTATCATCTCAATGTTGAACATCGCTACCACATCATCCGGGTTGAGCTTTGATGAGAAATGGCGGGCGCCAAAACCGCCAACCTCTTCCGCAGTAAATGCAACAAAGACAAGGGTCCTTTCATTATTCTTCAACTGCTTGTAGTACTTCGCAAGCGAGATAACTGCAGTAGTTCCCGACGCATCATCATCAGCGCCATTAGCGATAGAATCCCCTTCAACACCTTCAATCATACCCAGATGATCGTAATGCGCAGAGAAAAGAACCAGTTCTTTTTCCTTTGATTTACCTGGTATCATTCCGGCAACGTTAAATAAGGAAAGAGTTTCAACTTTGTTGTTCGCTTTCACGTCGAATGTGTTCGCTTCTGTTCCGCCAAGAACGAAAACTGCACCTGCGCCATCTCCCATCTTTTCAACGATACGGCCGCGCTTGGCGCTACCCAGCAGGCGTTTAAAAATTGTTGCATGGGATTGATCAACAAGCACAAGGGCAGGAGTCTTCGAATCCAGAGCTGCACGATACTTTTGAGCGAATTGATCACCAGCAGCAATCTTTATAACACTTGCCCCGGAACTATTGCTCATTTCCAGCAGTTCCTTTTCAGACATGGTTATAATATTCGCTGCTTCTATGCTTTTCCCATCGATAGTAACGCTCACTAAAGCTGGTGAAATCCTGGTCACACTAAACTCCTGTCTGAAATCATTCTCGCCGGCTAGAGGCTGCAAGCCGATCTTCTTGAATTCAGCCTCTATAAAGCTTGCTGCTTTATCGATACCCGGAGTAAATGCCGCCCGGCCCTGCATGTCATCAGCAGAGAGTGTTTTAATGATCCGTGTAATTTCGTCCTCCTGAACCGAGGGCTCTTGCCTTTGAGCGACACATGAACCTAGAAATAGAATGGCCGCAAGGCCTGCTTGTATCTTAATCTTCATTATTTTGCTTTTGATGATAACCAGTCGTTTCTGAATTGTATCTGCTGTGGTGTAGGGTTTTCAAGCTTAACAACAGTCAGGCTCTCGTCTTCCTTAAAAGTCAATGTGGATGTCTTAACAACACCTTTGTGCTCATAAGTTACCGCAACACTCTGGCCCGGCTTGTACTGAGAAATAATCTCATTAAGGTTTACAGTCCCGTTTAACTCCTTGTCGCCGATCTTAAGTATATAATCACCAATATCTATTCCCGCATTGTAAGCAGCAGAGCCATTTTGAGTTGCACTAGCAACGCGATTTTTCCCTGTATTGGATAGCAGTGTTAAGCGTACAGGCCCCATAGTGGCTTTGCCCGGAGAAGCTTTGCGCAAATCCAATCCTGCGTTGGCCAGAAGCTTAGCATAATCATTCTTATCAACTCCCTCAACATATCTTTTGAAGAAGTCCTGAGCGAAAGCCGCATTGGTTAGCCTGGCTAGAACATTCTGAAGATCCGGAACTGTATATGGAATTTCTGGCTTACCATGAGTCTTCCAAACGGCTTGCATATAATCATCGAGAGTAAGCTTGAACTCTGACCGAAGACGAAGATCCAAGCCAAGAGCTACAAATGCGCCGTAAGTATAATAAGAGGTAAACGAATTCCCATAATTGCTCTGATCAACAGAAACACCGGCATCTACAAAAACAGCATACCTGCTCATGTGAGTAGCTGGAAAGCTCTTCGCACCCGGAGCGCTTAATACCCCGTTAAGAATGCCCGACAAAACACCCTGGTACTGTTCCTCGGTACGAAAGCCGGCACGTTTTAAGATCAGGTTACCATAATATTGAGTGAAGCCTTCTGCAAACCACAACTCGTTGCTCATGTTAGCATGCGAGAAGTCAAATGGTTCAAGTGTCTTCGGACGGATCCGTTCAACGTTCCAGGCATGAAAGAACTCATGTGAGAATGTGCCCAGCATCGCTTCTTCGTTTCCGGCAATCTTAGACCCACTGCCTGTGATCACAGTTGAGTTCCGATGTTCCATGCCATCACCGTTATTATCAGGGTTTACGTCCTGAAGGAAAGTATATTCACCGTGGTCGAATTGAGGTAGTTCACCGTATACTGCTTTTTGCTCCGCTACGACCTTAGCTACCATTTTAGCATAGTTGTCAATCACACCCTGATCATCTGCAGTGCCATGTGAACTTACCCGAAGCGTTTGGACTTTGTTCCCAGGGTTTACGTCTTGCCAGGTGGCCAGTTTAAAGTCAGACAATTCTGTCGGGCTATCCATAAAATACTGCAGATTAGGTGCGGTAAAGGTATTCCTGGCCCCTGTTGGTTTTAATTGGGTAGCAACCTTCCAGTTGTATTTTTCAAGATCATTGAAGGTGATATTCATTGCCCTGTCAGTCATAGCCGGGAACCACATAAACGTGGCCGGCATATTCATATGGGCATGGGTTTCGTCTATCGCGAGATAAGTCCCATCAACATGGTTCCCATAAATGGTATAGCTGATCTTAACGTCACCGTCGTGTTTGTCTACGCGATAAACGTCGCCTTCTACCTGAACTACGGGAATTGTTGTGCCTTTACTGTCGGTGGCTTTAACTCCGTAAACATTCTTTCCAAATTCATGAGTAGCATACCTGCCCGGTGATGAGCGGCTCATTCGAAACAAAAGCGGACCGGCAG
Organism: Daejeonella sp.; assembly: GCF_037719425.1. GTDB lineage: Bacteria > Bacteroidota > Bacteroidia > Sphingobacteriales > Sphingobacteriaceae > Daejeonella. Next base: position 3,100 of record NZ_JBBJNI010000167.1, read on the forward strand.
GAGCATTGGGAACATCAATGGTAACCTCAGCCTCATGATGGACTGCATTTGGAAATGCTATTGAATACCGGAGTACATTTTGAGCAGAAACAGTTAAAACCGCGAGAACGCAGGATAGCAGGAGTATGAAACGCTTCATTGTAGATTAATTTGTAGGTGAAGATCAAGGAATTAGTAAATGAGCAAATTAGAGAATGAGCAAATTAGGAAATTGGTCCGACTAGTTCATTTGCTAATTTACTAATTAATCAAATTTGCTAATTGATCTAGTCCCAGTCGTGCCGCTCGAGCTCCCTCACTGACCTGCGTGATACCAATTGCTTTTCTTTGTCGATCTCGGAACTTACACGGGTGTCATGAACCCCGTCGGTGACTGCAATATCCTGGTCTTTGGTTTTGTCAGATTTATAAATGTAGGTGTCGTCAACATTCTGGACAGCAATATCGTAAGGACCTTTGTTGCTCATTAGCTTGACAAATACCGGCAAACACTCAAAGAGTATGAACAAAAAGCTAATAAAGGATACAGCGAGATAATTATCAAGGTCGCGGGTACCGTCTTCCTTAAAGCTTAGCTGCCCGAGCGCCCAGTTCCTGTCGGCGAAACCGGCAACATTGGAGAGACTATCCAGCTGCTTGCCGCTGAACATCCGCTGATCGGAAAGCCCATCCAGGTCCTTTCGCCGGGCAAAGAACGCCTCCATGCCCGCCAGTTCAGTCCGAAGGGTTTGAAGTCTTTGCTCTTTTTGTACTACCAGCGATTCCTTTTGCTTCGCATAGGTTCCATACCCTGTTACGCCTGACGTTTGGTTTGTCTTATCCCCGAAAACCTCCTGGTTCAGGATGTACCTTGACCGGCTAATATCCTTTTCGAGCGAGTCTTTCTCCCTTTTAAGCTCCGTTGTTTTCTGGATCTCACTTACGTATTTATTAGTAAAGGTTTTGTTAAGTGTGTCAATCCTGGAACGCTGCCCGTTAAGGTAGCTGGTCTTGAGTTTTTCGCGAATTTCCTTGTCGAAGATCCTCAACTCTAGCGGCCGCGATATAACAATACCGATCACGATGGCAAGCAATATCCGGGGCGTTGCCTGAAGGATCTGCTGATTGGTGGTGCCGCTTTTGCTGATGCTGGAAACGATGTAACGGTCCATGTTGAAGATCGCCAGGCCCCAGATGAGTCCAAAAAGCACTGCAAATATCACCGCAAGGGGGCTTCCTGCAAAAACAAAGTACATGGCATAGCCCCCGGACAGCGAAGCAAACAGAGCAGTGAAGAATATAGTAGCACCTATTCCAACATATTTATTATGCTCAGTTGGGTATCGTTTTAAGGTATCTGTATGTGCTCCGGAACAGAACCAGAAAAAATCAGTGATTTTCTTCATTATCATTCAAAATATTTAATTAAACGCCCGCTTTATCAACATGTTACATCAGCGCCATTTTATATAGTGCAACACAGCATCAACCCTTTAGTTTACTAATTATTCAGGAAATGCATATCTTTGTGCTACAAATATGCCAGAGATGAAACCTGCATAAGCTTGCCTCTTACAAACAAAGCGAATATAAGCTTATGCAAGCCCTGCCGGCAGGCAGGTTCATTGCCATTGAAAACCAATCATACACTAATGAAAGAAGTTACAGTACAGGAATTAAAGCAAAAGATCGACCATCAGGAAGACTTCCAGCTTATTGATGTTCGCGAGCCTTTTGAATATGAAATGTCCAACATAGATGGAGAAAATATTCCACTGGCCGGGCTCGTAATTGAAGCTTCTAAAGTAAGTAAGGATAAGCCCGTAATTATGCAGTGCCGGAGCGGGGCGAGAAGCGCGGCCGCAGTAATGCAGCTTGAACAATTAGGATATACAAACCTGTATAATCTTAAAGGTGGAATTTTAGCCTGGGCGGCAGAGTATGAGCCTGATATGCAGGTATACTAAAAATGTTTAAAAAGATCCTTTTTAATATCTTCCTGAACATAGCCCTGTTCGTACTATTCCTTTGCATTTTCTGGTCAATCAAGAACGGTTATTATCTGTATGCGATCGCTGCAGCACCCCCCTTTGCCATGCTGATCTATTTAAAGATCAGGCTGGCAAAAAGCGTTCGGGAGATGACGAGAAAAAAATAGGCTGGTTCTAACTAAATCTTATCCCTAATCCCGGATCATCATTTAGTACCCATTTGCCATTCTTAAATTCAGGATCTTTATACGGGTTGTTGTTCGTCAGGAAAGGGCCATCCAGGTCTGACCAATTGCAAAGAGGTGCCAGGGCAGCTGCAGCAAGCGTGGCACAGCTTGTTTCACTCATACATCCGATCATCACCTTCATACCTAACTCCTTTGCCTTCATGATCATCCGGTGGCCTTCATACATCCCCCCGCTTTTCATCAGCTTTACATTGATGGCATGATAAACTCCTTTGGCTTTTTCTACATCCGCAAAGCGCTGCACCGACTCATCGCCAACAATAGCGATCGGACTCCTTTCCGTTATCCAGGCATTTGAATCCGGATCGTCTTTTGCCATAGGCTGCTCAATCAGAACAACACCCTGCTCATGCAGCCAGTTAACCATGTCGAGGCCCTGTTGCTTATCCGACCAGCCCTGGTTCGCATCCACGAATAGCGGCTTGTCTGTGGCCGACCTGATGGTATTGATCAGTTCCTTATCGTTATCGCGTCCAAGCTTTACTTTAATAATGTGACATTGTTCACCTTCTTTTATTTTCTGGATTAAAACCTCTGGTGTATCGATGCCAAGGGTATAAGAAGTTTCCGGCATTTTGGACGGATCTGTCCCAAAGAATTTATAACAAGCCGTGTTTTCAATCTTGCCTTTCAGATCGTACAGAGCTATATCAATCGCGGCTTTTATATTCGGGTTGCCAGGGGCAATATTATCCAGGTAGGCGACCACTTCATCAAAATTAAACGGCGGCTTAAGCCATGACAGATCTACCTTCGACATGAACGCGTTGGCGGTTTCCATATTCTCACCCATATAAGGCACCATCGACGCCTCTCCATATCCAGTAAAGCCTTCATGGCTTATTTCCATCAATATAATCGGCGTTGATGTACGCGAAAACTTTGCAATGGTGAAAGGATGCTTCAAAGTGAGTTCGAATGGCTTGTAGCTGATCTTCATGGCGCTGTTATTAATGCTACGAAATAACAAAATTTATTACCTTCAATAAGAATAAATTTGTAGAACGGAACCCCGCTTTGGTAATGATCAAACATTAGATGGAAAAAATAAAAATATCTACAGCTCAGTTCGAGAATAAGAACGGCGATAAGAAATATAACCTTTCAGTAATAGACAGGCTTGCAAAACAGGCAGCTGATGAGGGTGCGCAGGTTGTTGCCTTTCATGAATGTTCTATAACCGGGTACACATTTGCGCGGACCCTTTCCAAAGACCAGATGCTCCATTTGGCGGAGGTAATCCCTGAAGGACCGAGCATTATCAGGCTTAAAGAAATCGCAGCGAAATATGACATCACCATTCTGGCCGGACTGTTTGAAAAAGAGAAAGACGATAGTTTATATAAAGCTTACGTTTGTGTTGATAAAACCGGATTGATCGCAAAGCATAGAAAGCTCCATCCATTCATTAACCCTCATTTGAATCCCGGGAATAGTTATACTGTGTTTGATGTGCACGGCTGGAAGTGCGGAATATTGATCTGCTATGATAACAATGTAATTGAAAATGTAAGAGCAACCGTATTGCTGGGAGCTGACATAATTTTTATGCCGCACGTAACTATGTGCACACCTTCCACCCGGCCGGGCGCGGGCTTTGTTGATCCTGAATTATGGAATAACCGGGAAAATGATCCTACTTCTCTTCGCCTTGAATTTGACAGTATGAAAGGCCGTGAATGGCTGATGAAATGGCTGCCCGCCCGTGCATACGATAATGCAATTTATGCCATATTTTCAAATCCCATTGGCATGGACGACGATCAGTTGAAAAATGGTTGTTCTATGATCCTCGACCCTTTCGGGGATGTTATCGCCGAGTGCAGGACATTTGACGATTCAATAGTTACTGCTACTATAACTCCGGATAAGCTTGTTCAGGCCGGCGGTCATCGCTACCTCAAAGCCCGGCGACCAGATTTATACCGCGATATTCTGAGCCAGGACCATAAGCCGGAGTTAAAGGTTGTGTGGCTTGACAAGCAATGACCTGCGAACTGCTAGAATGAAGTTTATATCCGTCACTTTAATGTCTGAAAAACTTTTCCTTTTGCGATTATCTGAGATTGACTTAACTTGCGGGCTACGGTTAACATTAAGTTAACGTTGGATAACATCTGCTGCCTCGTGAAAAAATTATATGTCCTCCTGATTTTAAGTTTAGTCTCCCTTCTTTCCTATTCACAAAACACCCGCATAAAAGATAAAAATAGTATCGGCTGGTATGCGCTTAATGCGGGCCTGAAGCTGGACGATAAATGGAGTCTGGCGGGCGATTTTCAGTGGCGCCGTATCAATATCATTTCTGACCCACAGCAAAATTTATTCAAACTTGCCGTCAACCGGCTGGTTTTTCAGGGGGTAAATATAAGGGCAGGTGTAGCTTTGGCTGAGTCTTACAACTACGGCGATATCCCGGTAAACACTTTTGGAAAACAATTTACCGAGCACCGACTTTTTGAGATGCTGCTATTGAACAATAAATTTGGAATAGTAGAAAGCAACCACCGCTTTATGCTTGAGCAGCGATGGGTTGGACGCTATAGCGATGCTTCCCTTGAAAAAGAAGATGAGTATGTTTATACCAACAGATTCAGATATATGTACCGGGCCCAGATCCCATTGAAAGGTCGCGAGATTTCAAGTAAGACTCCCTATGCTGCAGTTTACGATGAGGTGCTTATTGGGTTTGGTAAAAACGTAAATGAAAACGTCTTCGATCAGAACCGCTTCGGGCTACTGCTTGGTTACCGCTTCTCACCCAAAGTGAGAATAGAAGGCGGCTTTTTAAGCCAGATCGCTCAATTAGGCAGGGAAGTTGGCGGCAGAAACGTGTTTCAACACAACACCGGACTTATTTTATCCACCAATCTAAGCTTCTAACCTATCTTAGAGCATCTTCGGCGAGATGCTTACATTAAAGTAATTAGAATCTAAAACGCATACTTCGTATGCCGGGTTAAACCTGCCTGTAGCCCAACCACGGAGACCACTGAGGAAAACACGGAGCCCACGGAGGCGAAATCGCTATGCGCTCTGTTTACTCCGTGT
>NZ_JBBJNI010000024.1:0-20238 GCF_037719425.1 Daejeonella sp.
TTTAGGTGGTCAGTTTGCCACGGAATAGGGTGGTCAGTTTCACCGGAATATACATGCAACAGGTCTCCTGATCTTATGAGTAATTAACGAAAATTCATTCTTAGACAATAACAGTCTTTTAATCAGGGAGAATTTCATATGCCCAAGGTTTAGTGAACTTTTTGTACAGGAGGATAGTATATGATAAAGGCAATTCTCATGCCGTTGCGGGATATTCGTCTGAGGTTCGTGTGGAGAGTTTTCCAATAATATGGTCTCCTGATTTTGTATAAGTATGCTGTTTATAGAGCATATCCAGCTAATTGCCAAGAAATTACGATTTAGTTGCCTTAACGCTCGCTATTCTTCAGCTATATTTTTGCCTGAAAATCTAGAGTAGTTACAGGGAAAAAATCTCACTTCATTTTTTCCGTCATTACCGAGGCATACAGTCGTTTCGTCATAGTATTCAAAACGAATGAGTAACGTTGATGGGTTTCCTCTGGTTGCTTATAATTAGTCCAAGATGATTTAAAACATCGTTTATCTCAGGAGGTAATAAACTGTAAGTAAACTGAACACGTTTGATGATGAAGATACAGCCAGTTTACTTACCAATTATTTGGAATTATACTCTTTGTTCATTATTTTTACATGTTCACGTTACGTGATCAATTGAGATAAATGAACACTAAAGCACTTTTTGTAGGGCACCAGGCCGTGGACCGTTTCTCACAACACACCGGTATAAAAGCTGTATTCTCTCCTTCTAAAGGAGCGGACCAGTTTTTGGATGCAACCATTAAGTTTATCGATCCCCGATTTGATGAGGTTTTCGCTGTTGAATTTAAAAGCGAAGTTCGTAACCATCACTTACCTGATCTGCTGGTTTTGAAAGAAAGAAGCAAAAGGCCTTTCATTCTGATAGGTCAAACGATTTTCCCATCTGTTAAAGAGTATTTGCGAAAGCATAAAATCAATTATGTTGATATAGCCGGCAACACAAATATCCAAACGAGCCAGGTTATTATATACATAGATGGCCAAAAATGGAAGGATGACACCCACCCGGTGCAGTTGAATCGGGCGTTTACCAAAACGGGCTTACGCGTAGTATTCCTGCTTTTAACGGATCCCGGTGCCGTCAATTATTCTACCAGACTGTTGGCAGAGAGGGCAGGTGTTTCAGTAGGGGCGGTAAACAATACGATAACAGGATTGCAGACGATGGGTTTTCTTCGTCGAATCAATAAAAGCAGTAATCGGATCGATCTGCGCGACTTACTTACTGAAAGATGGATCAGTGGTTATCAGGAGCGATTAAAGCCAGCTCTGCACCTGGGTAATTTCCGCTTAGCGAGTGATGTTCATGGCTGGGAGAAACTCCGGTTAGATGCTGGAAGTTATTGGTCCGGGGAAGCTGCTGCTTTTCTAATCCGGAAAAAATTGATACCCAAAGTCGTCACAATTTATAGTGGCCTTTCTAAGATTGAATTTATGATCAAGAACAAGCTGATCCCGGATGCCGAGGGGCCTATTACGCTCTATCAACGCTTTTGGAACGGCCAGCTTGGAGACATAGATAAACATCTGGCGCCAGTGCTGTTAATTTATGCTGATCTCACAGATACCATGGATCCACGTTGTATTGAAGAGGCGCAGGAGCTTATTAAAGAAAACAGTTTCTGATGTTGAAAATAGATTTTACCAGGCTGCGTAGCGAAGCCTTGCCGGATATCATACGGGCTTTTGAGGAGTGTCTGAATCAAATGGAAATCGACTACTATCTTATCGGGGCACTCGCCCGCGATGCCTGGTTCCAACAAGAGGATATCGCTAGTCGGCGAACTGCCGATGTTGATTTCGCAATCCTTGTTCCTGAAAGGGAGAAATTTGATGACCTTAAACATTTTCTCTCCACGGAAAAGGGTTACGTCGAGACTAAAAATAATTCCTTTGCAATGATAACGCCAGGCGGCATTACAGTCGACATTTTGCCTTTCGGGTCAATTGAAATTGATGAGGAAGTAAACATAGCAAATGGCCATACGCAGGTAGCTACAAACGGATTTAGAGAAATTTATCAGTCAGCACTTGAAAGTTTTGAATCGGAGGACGGAGATGTCAGGGTCAAAGTAGCGTCTTTGCCGGGAATAGTCCTGTTGAAGCTTATAGCTCATGGGGACCGTCCGGAGATAAGGATGAAAGACCCGGGCGATATATTAGAAATATTCAAACACTATTTCGATCTTAACACAGCCTTTATTTTCGAAAATCATGATAATGTATTTGAAACGGAGCAAACTCTTGAAGTGATATCAGCCCGGGTGATTGGCCGCGAGATCGGAAAGATCGCTTCAGGTAATTCCGCACTGTACGCGCGAGTTTTAAGCTACCTGAATGGGGAACTTGAGAAACGGGAAAATAGCTCCTTAATCCGCTTAATGCTGCGTAGCGAATATGGGTACAATGAAGAAGATATTATGTTGATGCTTAGAAATATGGCTGAAGGGATAGAAGAAATACAATAGACCATAGGAGCGCCTGCTACAACTTTACAGGTTTGCCAAGTATACTTAGGAAGACCGGTGAAGACATACAGTAAACACTCAATGATCAAGGCACATTAAGCTATTGCCTGCAAATCTGAAATATCCTTTGCAAAGACTTTGTAACCTTTTGGCGGAAAATTCCTGATCTCTACCTTTCGATTTCAACCATCCCGCGGAAGCCTAAAAAAAGAAAAGCGGACTTTAACGTGGTTCAAAGTGTAAAAGCAATGAAAGATTCAAAGAAACTCTTCGGCTACATCAATAAATTTCTTGACGAAAAGGCAGCAATTGAAATAATTACCCATTTCACATTCCCAGGCACCAACATACCGGACCTTACAATTTTTAACGGCTTATTATTCGATCCTCTTGGGTATGAAGGAACCGAGGAAGATAGAGGTTCTTACCTTGCCAAAAATGTACTTAGTGAGGAATTTGGTTTAGATAGGAAGGTGAGGATTAGGATAAGCAGGCTTTTTAATCCACAAAAAAACTGATGTCTAATCAAAGGACTCACAATAAAACTATATAAAACCTTAACGTTCATATGGAAACTTGAAGCAACCGATTGCGTGTAATTTTTAAGTTCCTCTAATTTGCCTTTATCATAATAAATTCCATTTAATATTACACCATTAATGGTTTTAGAATAAGTTATGTTTTCTAAAGGGTTTTTATTCAGCATAATTAAATCCGCAATTTTTCCTTTTTCTACTGTTCCATAGCTTTTTTGCGCTCGGGCAAATTCTGCCGGAATAATAGTTGCGCTTTGCAGTGCCTTTAAGTTTGACAAACCACCTTTGGTTAAATCTTCTAATTCAGTATGAAACAGAAATAGCCTCTTCGGATCCAAAATTAATTTATTGATTATCAGTTGAACTCTAATAATCATCTTACAGTACTTTGAAATCGAGACGATCTGGGTCTCCTTGATTCGTTACTTTATCATATCTGAATATTTAAATTAGCTCGGAATATCCAATTTGTTACCGTCTTAAATACAAGGGAAGCTTACAGAGGACGATATGAGTATTATTAAATCTAATCTGTTCCACCACCAGAAAAATAAATTATCTGAACGAAACCTAAACTATTCGAAAACATATGTAACCCTAACGAATATATAAAACCATAATGCATTCTTACGTACCCATAGGTTATTGCAGACACTAATTTTGGTAATGTAATTAATGGGAGAAGTAGTAGATGTTTTAAATTTAATTCATAATTAAAAATATGTATGAAGGCAAATGTGATACAGAAAAAGTAGAATACCCATTTGAAGTTTCTTTTCCAAAACCTATCCAATCCACTTTTTATTTTCGGGTTAGACGTTATGATAGCATAAGGTATAAGTATTGTTAACACGCCAATCATTAAACGAATCTCAAAATGATTATCAATGTTACTCAATTTAGTTTGGTAGAAACCCTTTGTGACCATATAATAGGCTAAAACCCCTAACGTTAAAGATAAATATACTTGTCTAAATTTTAACGATAATCTAAATGCTATCTCTTCAAGCAAAGGAAAAATGATAATACTCAACAAAAATATTGTTCCGGTAGAATATAATTCGAGCCACCTTTCAGTAGTTTTATTTACTGGATCATATATTAATGTGGCTACTATTCCAACTATGATGGTTAAAATTATTTTAATCACCACAATATTCCAGGTTCCACTAATATTTTGAAGAATAGTATTTTTATTAGATTCTATGTAAACTGGGTTTAAAATGTAATTTTTAAACTTTAAGAATTCTATATAGTAATGCTTTGGATTTACGAATCTTAATTTCATTTTGAAAGTTTTGGTATAATATTTTGGGCTACTTGCTCATAGTTTCAAGTAAGCTTTTTGCCTTTTCAATTAAAAGATTTCTCTTCACTAAATCTTCCAGTAATTCTTTTGCTTTATCTTTAGCACCTAATTTATTATATGCAATAGCTCTTTCCATCTGTATATTTTCATTAAAGAAAAAATCAGATACCAAATCAACAATTGATAATGATACTCTGAGCTTTTGCTCATCCTCTTTTGAATATGTTAACCCGTAATAACCATACATACCAATCAATTTGATGTCGTATTTTCCATTGTTTTTCAACAATTCTTCCCGTGCCCACTTTTGTTCGCCGTTTAAGAATCTCTTCACTAGAAACATACTTTTTTCATCAGGATACTGGACTCTGCTTTTAGGCTGAATACCTATTGCTTTTACGATATCTTCAGCTACCCATGTTGTGGAATAAGGATTTTGTCCAGTCACGAAATTGCCTGAAGTAATTACAAAGGGAAGCATGTCCTCACCTTTTTTGTATAGCGTGCCTCTTTCTATTAACTTGGTTTCTAAGAGATAGGGAAATTCTTTCACCCATACTTCCCCAAACTTTTCCTCTTCACTATTACAGAACCCTGTTATTTCTTTGTTTTTTACAATAAACTCATTATCTACTTTAATATTTAGGAAAGCTGCAGAACCATGGCAAACTGATGATATAACGCCTTTATTTTTATATATTTTGGAGATAATTTCTTGCAAAGAGGGATCAACTGGTAAATCGAACATTGCCCCTTTCCCACCAACAACATAAACTGCATCATAATTTTTATCTACTAATGAAGCGGTAGATAACGTGTTTTCTAATAATAGTAGAGCTGTTTTGTCTTCCAGAAATCTCTTATTGTATAACTTTTTGGGACTGTATCCGTCCGCATCCACCTTTCCACCTTTAGGACTTGCAACCACTACAGAGATATTATTATCGATAAAAATATAATAGGCTTGAGTAAATTCATCCATCACAAAACCTGGTCTGCTTTTACCAGCATCTTTACCATAGCTACTTACTACCATTAATATTTTTGATGTTGGGTTTTTAATTTCCTGCCCAACCACCATTATTGAGCTAAAGAATAGATATAAGCCGAAAGTGATGAAATATTTAAACTGAGTTTTCCAGGAAGGCTTATCTTCTTTAGCATATTGTGCTTTAAGTTGTAATGAACTCACTAAAAACAAAGATGACACAATGGCAATAACTTTCTTTTGCATATTTTTTAAGAATTAAATAATTGCAAAAGTAGATAGATGGTAAGCTGAAAATCGTTCACTTAAGTTAAGAAAAACTGTTACCCTATTTCTTCTTTTCAATTGTCTGGTTCGCAACCGACTTAAGGATTGGGGTTTTATACCTAAATAACTTGCTTATTGATGATTCCACACGTCTGGTTTCTAGTGTGAAATTTAACTATGGCTGATGTATTTAGTTTATTTTTGTGTCACCCTATTTCAGGGACATGACAAACTATAGCCGAAGCTTACAACATTCTGCCATGCTCGTACAAATCCATGTTATGTGCCGTTTTTTTGTCAGTTATAAAGTCTATTTAATTGTTTTAAATGATTGAACCATTTCCTGAATACCTTTTTGGTAAGGTGTGATTTTGAAGTAAGGGAAATGTTCCATAAATTTTTCACAACTCATTTCATACTTACTTTCAAATTGATAAAGCATTTCTTCTACTTCTGAAATGGGCGGAATGAAAATGGAAAGTATTTTACGCATTAGTTTGGGAACATAGCCCACTTTGAAATCTGTACCTAATGATACATTCAACATTTTATTTGCTTCTGCAAAAGTGATAGGCTTGCCAACGGGCAAATGCCAAACTTGCCCATAAGTGCTGTCGTCTAAAGCCAATGCCACCAAAGCTTTCCATTGTCTCCGCTGTAAGCGTAAGTATGTCCAATATCCTTTTTTCCTAACACTTGTGGAGCTTTCCCCTTTAGCATATTTTGAAGAAAAGAAATGTAGAAAGGGCTATTTACCGCAAACTCCCCATAAAAATCTGCTGACCGCCCAATCACTGCTTTAATTCTTTTTTCTGCTATTGCTTTGAGTAATAAGTCGGCAGTATTTTTTCGGGCAATTCCTTTTTTTGTAGTTGGATGTTGAGCATGCTCTTCAGTGAATGGAACAGACAATGGAGCAGGTCCGTACATATACACATTGTCAAAGAAAATGAGTTTTGCATCTGTTTTTTCGCAAGCAGTAATTACATTTTCCATTAGCCTAAGCCAGTCTCTTTGCCACACTTTTGATTGATAGGGTAAGCCAACACATAAATAGACAAAAGAAGAATTTTGGATAGCCTTTATGGCTTCATCTTCGATTAATAAATCAGCTTTAATGGTTTCTATTCCCCCCAGCTTCGTTGTTCTTTCAACCGCTCTAACGGTTAGGTTTCTTTTTTTTAATTCGTGGGTTACTGCTTTGCCTGTTGCACCCGAAGCACCCAATACTGTGTGAATTTGATTTTGCATTTTGTTTATATTGATGCAGTTTGAAAATTTATTTTCCTCCTAAAGTATATCCAATGGCTACATTAAATATCAATGGTGTGTTTCCTATGCCAATATTTGCAACTTTCAAATTTTCAGTTTTGTTAAGAAATTTATTTGTGTACGAAAATTCATTATTGTTTAAACTAGAGCCAACATTTTGCCACCACCTCATACTGCTACTGGTGGTTATTGCTTGTAATAGTTTATTACTGCTATTTTTGAATGGAAAATAACGGTAATATATACCAGCGCCCAATGTGTACGTTTTGTAATCATCTATTTTGTTTTCATCGTTTTGCTTTTGGCCATTATAGTAAACTTCCCAACTATGAAGTTTTGGTTCAAAACGGACATCAAGGTGGGAATTGATGCGGTATCCGATTCCAAAACCTGTAGAATAAGGGAGATGTAACGATAACTGCTGATTTTTATAATCGCCACTTGAAGGTGGATCAAGAGAAAACCCGTGGGAATATTCAAACATCATTCTTTTAGTGGTATAATTAAATTCTACATTACCCCCTTTTAAAAGGGCAGGTTGAATTAAACCTGCCAAAACAGAAAATTTATGGGAATATAGAAAATTCTTCTTACCGGTTAATGATTGTGCGTTTGTGAATTGAGAAATGAGGCAGGTTAAACTCACTGCAAGCGTTACAATTGAATTTTTCATTTTTGTAATGTTTTTAATTGCTATAAAATTTTGACAATACAAAAATGCTAAACCTATTTTCGATGGATGTTCACCTGAGTTAAGAAATTACTTTTGGTCAAAAATTCTCTTTCTTATACGGCTTAATGATGGTGGTTTAATACCGAGGTAAGAAGCAATGTAGTGTTGTGGTATTCTTTGAACTACTTTTGGTCTTTCATTAATCAAATTAATATACCGTTCCTCTGCCGTGAAATTTACCAGCATTTCACTTCTGTGTCTGATACCCAAAACAGCATTTTGAGCCATTATCCGGCCAAATCTTTCAAATTTTGGTATATTGGTATAGAGTAGTTCTAAGTCGGTATTTGAAAGTAATAATAGTTCAGTTTTTTCCAGTGTCTCAATATTTTGATTGGTTGGCATACCTGTTAAAAAGCTTGCATAGTCAGCATACCAGCCATTTTCAAAAAAAAATTCTGCTGTGTTTTCCTGTCCATCTATATTGTAGTAGTAGCGCAGGCAACCGTGGTTGATAAAATAGGCATATTTACAAACCTGCCCTTCCTGTAAAACCAATTCTTTTTTGTTAAAAGTTTTTACTTGTAGTTTACTTATAAATTGCTCCTGCTCACTTTTATTAAGTGATATAAATGTAGAAAGGCGGTTTAGTATTTGGTTGTACATAATTGAAAGTAAAATACGAATAGGCTTTTTTTATTGCTGTTGTTACTAAATTGAGCTATCACAAAACTGTAACATCTCTGCCAACAATATCAAGTGTATTTTATTTACAAGTTCTATCCATAATAGAAAGTATGTCTGCGAAAATCAGATTTAGCATTATTACTATCCACAACGTTGAAGTTTGATTTTAATATCCATTGTTTGTTGAGTTAAAAGTTAAACCCAAAATGAAGTCCCGGACCCCCCAATAAAAAATTTTGACCATTTATCGTCACGCTGTTTAAATGACTCAGGCATTTTGGTATGGTAAAGTCGATGTGTAGCTGCGATAGAAGGGTAGGATTATCTTTTGCATATTTTAAATGATACTGCAAAAGTAGACAGATGGTAAGATGAAAATCGTTCACTTAAGTTAAGAAAAGCAGTGAACCTATTTCTTCTTTTCAATTGTCTGGTTCGGAACCGACTTAAGGATTGGGGTTTTATACCTAAATAACTTGCTTATTGATGTTTCCACACGTCTGGATTCTAGTGTTGTATTTAAACATGGTTGGTTGATTTTGTGTCACCCTATTTCAGGACAAGACACTTTTAATAGAATCGTTCCTTTTTTGACGGTGCGAAAAATGTCTAGAGAAATAAGGGTTTTTTTCTCCTCTTCCGTGAGGGGCATGTATTTGGAAATAAAATCAAAAAGAAGGCTATGCATATTTCTGTTTTATAAATCTGAATATTTGCAAAATTTCCACCAACCAATTTCGCATTTTCAATTGATTATTAAGCATTCATCACCAGAATATCTTGTCTAAAGATATAAATTCGAGCAATTCAGTTTAACGTATTAAAGTTTTACCCCTCTCATTTACGATTCTAGCTCTAATCCTGCTTAATGACTGCGATTTAATACCTAAAAAGCTCGCTAGTTGGTTTTGTGGTACCTGTATTATTAGGTCTGAAAACCAAAACCTTACCTTAATAGATGCAACATTTGTTATTCTGTTAGAAATAAAATGTTTTAATTCTAAAGATGGAATCTTAAGATGTCTATGCCGGTGAAATTGTGCGCCTATTTGCAAAAAGGGTAAGGCTGCAGAACTAATAAAATCACTGTATAGTTATAGATAAGGCAAACGGTGGGTCCAGCCCTGCCTAATGCATCACTTTCCCTACCTGATGCATGCCCTGAATGCCATATTAGACTATTTTCAGGGGGCGCCTGGGCGACTTGCTAAAACTATTAGATACATTTTTCTTATTTAATTAATTATATCCCGGATTTTGGTCGATTTTGCTGACACTGATTTCAGCCTGCGGAATTGGATACAGCATTTGAAAATCTTGTGCGGCTTTCCCTCTAGCTAAGGCACCACTTATAAATTTTCCGTGTCTAAGTAAATCTTCGCGACGAAAACCCTCGGTGAAAAACTCCCACAAACGCTCACTCAAAATTGCATCTCGGAAGCTGTTTTTAGTAACTGTGCCAAGGATAAGCAAAGAAACATTTGCCCTGATACGCACCCTGTTTATTAAGGTTATACTTTCAGCATTAGGCCCACTTATCTCATTTAATGCTTCAGAACGTGCTAATAAAATATCCGAAAACCTTAATTCAGGAAAATCATTGTTAGCATCAGAGCTTAATGAATTAGGATCAGGAAAATATTTGAAGCTTCTGGAATCGTTTTTACCTAATAATGTAATAGTTGCCCCGGCAGCAGTTTTATATGAAGTAAGAATACATTCTTTACGCTTATCATTAGTTGGGAAAGAATTTACAAAACTATCATACAATTTATAGTTAGATGCAAAACTCGCCTGATTACTCAATCGCGGGAACGTTGCCGGGAAAGATACAGCCATCCATTGGTTACCCTGGCCTGCCAAAGAAATACAAGGACTAACATAAATAAACTCTTTATTGATTTCATTCTCGACCTTAAACATATTAACGTAATCTGGAAACAGATCGTAAAGATTTAGGTTCATTACCATTTGTGCCGCATTAGCGCATTTTTGCCATTGCTTTGTATTTAAGTAAAACTTAGTTAAAAAACCTAATGCTGCACCTTTGGTGGCCCTACCATACTCAGCTTGTTTCGTAGGTAATAAGTCTGCTGCCTCAATAAACTCCTTTTCTAGAAACGCATTCATCTCTGCCTCAGATGCTCTTTTAATTTCCTTAGATTCTGTAGAGGAAATACTTAAAGGAACAGGACCGTACCAAATATATAAAAGGTAATACATGTAAGCTCTTAAAAACCTCGCCTCTCCCTGATAAGCTTTTTTCTTTAAATCGCTTAATGGGGCATTATCAATATTATCTAATAATATATTAGCATCTCGTATAGCTCTATATTGTTTATTCCAACATTGATCATTGAACCAGCTCATTGTTGGATTCCACGTGAAGTTATACAGCTGTGCTGCATTTCCTGCTACACCGCCCCCGGCCTGAAACATTATGTCAGTAGGCAACTCCCCAAAATTTATTTTTACATTCATTGGGAAAGTGTTGAATTGGGCATTGCTATATGCCGAGATACTTAAAGCATTTATTCCTGCTTCGGTACTTAAAAATTCTTTTGTAGAAAGCTGAGAAAAGTTATCTTCTTCCAACGCTTTTTTACAAGACGGTGCAGTACTTATGAATAAAATTATCCCTAAATAAACTAGCTTATTAAATATTTTCTTTTTCATGATTATTATAATTATAAACCGATAGTTAAACCGAATAAATATGTTCTTGCTAAAGGATAAGCATTAAAGTCTGCCCTAACATTTCCGTCGCCATTAACACTCACTTCCGGATCATATCCTGAGTAATCCGTCCAGGTTTTTAGATTTTGCCCGGTAACAAAAACCCTTGCAGAATTTATGGCTTTAAACTTCCCTAATGGAATTTGATAAGATAACGATACATTTTTCAATCTTATATAAGAGGCATTTTCAACTGTCAGTGTATTTATCTTTTGCGCCGAGTAGGTATTATATCCAACTGCTGATGGCCATTTATTGGTTGGGTTAGTAGGCGTCCAGCGGTTTAATATAGGATCGGCAAGCTGGTTTCTCAACGGATCATTTGGAAATATTGCTTCTAGAAGATTTTGATTTAAAATATCAACACTTCCAACTCCTTGTAAAAAAACATCCAGATTTAATCCTTTATAACTAAATGTATTACTTAAACCATAAGTTAGCTCGGGTAATGGATTGCCAATCAATGTTCTGTCTGCAGAAGATATTTTCCCATCACCATTTACATCCTCAAACTTAAGGTATCCGGGTTTTGCAGTAGGTTGCGCAGAGGCAGCAATATTATCAACCGTCTGAAAAACTCCAGATACCCTATATCCATAATATCCTGCCAAAGGTGAACCTGGTTGTATAACTGTAATCTCGGTTGTAAAGGGTAGATTACCCGTTAGGATTTGAGTAAGGGGCCCAATATTTTTTACCTTATTTTTTAAAGTAGCCAGATTAGCAGTTGTTGACCAGTTGAATTTACCAGTTATATTACGTGTTTCAAGCAAGAATTCCCAGCCTTTATTCTCAATACTTCCAATATTTATCAACCTTGAAGTAAACCCAGTTGTTGCACTAGTTGGTAAGTTAAGCAGCATATCTTTAGTGTTTTTTCTAAAATAATCAACAGTCAGATTAATTCTGTTATTCAAAAAGCCCATATCAAGACCAAAGTTGAGTTGTGCTGTTGATTCCCATTTCAGGTCCGGATTTGGTATTCGGGTTGGCCCTTGTCCTACCTGAGATATGCCTCCAAGTGTTGCCCCGCCAGAATTATTGAACGTTGCTATAGAATTAAGGTTACCGATATCCTGATTACCTGTTAATCCATATCCGGCCCTTAGTTTAAGCTGACTGATCTGATTAATATTTTGAATGAAGGGTTCTGAACCAATTTGCCATGCTCCGGAGAAAGAAGGGAAATAACCATATTTATTATTCGTACCAAAACGCGATGAACCATCTGCCCTTATTGTCGCAGTCAAAAGATATTTGCTTTTATAATCATAATTTACACGACCTAAAAAAGATTGCAGTTTATTAGTGTTCTTACTACTGCCTACTTCGGATAGTGAAGTACTTCCCGAACCCAAACTGTTTGTGCCATTAAGGTCAGATGAGAACCCTACGTTGCCGGCATTGAAAAAGTTATTTAAAAAATACTGGTAAGTGTATCCGCCAAGTACATTAAAATTATGGTCACGTATTTTTTTAGAATAGTCTATTGTTGCTTCACCCAAATAATTAGATAATGCACCATTATAAATCGAACCAATACCACTGTTATTCAATCCTGCCTTTGTATCTGTAGATACGTAAATATCTTTTCTTGAATTATTATAATCTGAGCCCAAATTTAGTTTTGCTTTTAAACCCGATATAATAGTGAATTCTCCAAATAAACTTCCAAAAGTTCTATTTGATGCCTGTATAGCATCCACTCCATAAGCTACTGCAAGTGGATTTTCCATATCAATATTATAATATTTTGCATATGCACCGTTAGCATCGTATGGGGATACTGTTGGGAAAAAATTAATTGCAGAACTAATAATTCCAGCTCCTGCATTCATTCCAGTTCCTCCAAATGCAACAAAGTCATCATTTGTTAATGAAGTATTAAGATTTAGGCCAAATCTAAATTTATCCCCGGCTTTAGATTCTATATTAAGCCTGCCAATATATTTTTTAATACCTGAACTTATAACTAAACCATCCTGATCATAATAATTCATTGAAACAAAAAACTTAGTATCCTCATTGCCTCCCGAAAAAGAAAGGTTATGATTTTGAATGGGTGCACTCCTGAAAATAAGGTTTTGCCAGTCTGTTCCTGCACCAATAGCTGCAATGTCTGTAGTAGAAAATGGGGCAGTCCCACCTCTTGCTACTCCTAGTTCATTTTGTGCTTGGATGAATTCTGCAGTTGTTAGAATATCAAGTTTTCTTGCAACTTCCTGAGTTCCGACATAGGAGTCATAAGTAACTTTAAGCTTTCCTACCTTACCCTTTTTAGTAGTAATTAGTATAACACCATTAGCTCCACGGGATCCGTAAATTGCTGCAGCTGAAGCATCTTTCAATATTTCGATAGATTCGATATCATTAGGATTTAACGAATTCAAAGGATTTCTGGCCTGACTACCACCCGGGAATCCACGACCTGCACCTCCTGCGATTGGAGCATTATTATCTATAGGTAAGCCATCGATTACATACAGCGGGTCATTTCCTGCATTTACAGAACTTGCTCCGCGTATTCTTACAGATAATCCGCCACCTGGCTCAGAACTCGTTTGAGTCACATTTACACCCGCGGCCCTTCCAGATATTAATTGTGTCACCGATACGTTTACCCCTTTATTAAAATCTTTAGAAGACAAGGATGTTACGGCTCCTGTTACATCGCTCTTTTTAACAGATCCATAACCGATAACAACCACATTCTCTAACTCCCGAGCTTCAATTTCCAAGTCAATATGTAGCTCCGAATTTTGCGTAACTGTTATTTCACGAGTTTTAAAACCCACATAGGTAAAGATTAGTGTTTCCGGAACTGTTGCATTAATACTAAAACGACCGTTCACATCAGTTTGAGTTACCACATTATTTGTTTTAGACTTAACTGAAACACCAATTAAAGGCTCTCCATTGTTCTTAACATCGCCTCGAATTATTTCCTGAGAAAATAAATATTGATGTTGAAAGATCAATAGAAGTAGTATTAAAATTCTTCTAGTTAACCTTTGATTAAGAGTAAATTTTACTTTCATTTTTTCTTGGCTTTAATTGGTCAATGTCGTTTTAAATAAATGACTGCACAAATTGTAAACTAAAGATAAGTTCAAGAAACATCCTGTAAATTATGGCTTATATTATAACAATTTTGTATAAAATATTAAAGGTAACAGTGTTTGTGGTTAACGAAGTTAGTTGTTCGAAGCTGGCATTAATTCAGAGTATCTGCCAGATTAACTTACATAAGTCTACAGCCTATTCGAAGTTATTGAGAATTATTATCTGAGAGCCCTGGGATGAGCAAATGAGTCCAAGTTTCTGACATGTTATTCCACACGAAGCTTTATTGTGTCTGAGACAAAAAAGCGAGCCTTATAGTCCCACGGGGAGATCAAAAGTGTTACCTAAAGTGTTACCTACACATTTATAAATGCATAAAAACGCCATCTAAGGTGTATAGATGGCGTTTTATTGATATTGCTGGCGGAGAGAGAGGGATTCGAACCCTCGGTACCGTTGCCAGTACGACAGTTTAGCAAACTGTTCCTTTCGGCCACTCAGGCATCTCTCCGTTTATCGTTGTAATATTTTTTAGTTTAGCTCCGAAGGAGTCCCTATGGGACAAACTGTTCCTTTCGGCCACTCAGGCATCTCTCCTTTGAAATAAAAAACCCTCTTTCGAGGACTGCAAATATAGTAATTCAGTCAGGCTGGCAAAAAATATTTTCACTTCACTTGCATTTATTTTTAGTGGGGATTATTTCTCGATCTGATAGTCGATCCTCACATGATAGATCCCCATCAGCATGGTCTTGAAGATCAGCTTAATAGTTTCAATATCCTTTAATGTGATGTTGCTGTCAGTAAGCTGGTGCTGATCGAGTTTGTAGTCGATTATGCGCTCCACCAAGCTGTTTATACTTGTCGCATCAGGCTCTTTTAAACTTCTTGAGGCAGCTTCTACAGAGTCAGCGAGCATCAGTACCGCCGTTTCCTTGGAAAAGGGGATAGGACCGGGATAACGGAATGTATTTTCATCCACAAACTTCTCCGGGAAGTTTTTAAGAAAGGATTGATAAAAGTAATCCACCCGTGTGTTTCCGTGATGTGTACGAATAAAATCTATCAGCATTTCAGGGATATGATTTTTGCGGGCTATCTCAACACCTTTGTTAACGTGCTGGATAATGATTTGCGCACTTTGCTCATACGAGATCGTGTCGTGAGGATTAGCGCCCCGGTTCTGGTTCTCGATAAAATATTGTGGGTTTACAATTTTACCAATATCATGATATAAGGCTCCTGCACGCACAAGAAGAGTATTTCCGCCGATCTTAAAGATAGCTGCTTCAGCCAGGTTCGCTACCTGCAGAGAGTGCTGAAATGTTCCGGGGGCTTTAAAAGCCAGGTCACGCAACAGCCTGGAATTTGTATTCGTCAATTCCATAAGAGTTACATCGGAGGTTATTCCGAACATCCGTTCAAACGCATAGATCAGGGGGTAGGCAAGCAGGGAAAGCAGTACAGAGAAAATAAATGGTATAAAGTTCAGCCATTCGATATCTGAAAGTGAACCATCCCGGATAAGGGAAATACCCAGAAAAGCAATGAAGTAATTCAACAGGATCAGTAAAGCGGATATCAGGAACTGTTCTCTTTTGATCAGGTTCTTGATGCTGTAAATAGCAACCATTCCGGCAGAAACCTGAAGAAAGGCGAATTCGAAACTATTAGGCACGAAGAATCCTGCGATCAGAACGACCAGCAGATGTATATTAAGTGCGAGGCGTGTATCAAAGAGTATCCTGATAATGATCGGGACAATACAGAAGGGTATATAGTATATGTTGGGGATCTTGAAACGGACAGCCCACGATAACGTCAGCAGCATTCCGGTGATAATGAGGAGGATTAACGACATCTGCCGGTTGTCTGCATAGATATCCTTCCGGAAAAGGTAAAGGAAGACAATTAGCAGGGCGATAATTAAGCCAGAGATGAGAAACTGCCCAAACATGATAAGATTACGGTTACCCACCACCTTTGCATCATCCTCGTATGCAGCTCTAAGGGACTCGAGTTTCTGATATATTTCAGCGCTTACCCTGGTTTCCCTGGCCACTACGAGTTCACCTTTTTGAACCATTCCTCTGGTGGTAGATATGCTGTTCAAGGCATTTTCTTCCTGCTTT
This sequence comes from Daejeonella sp., assembly GCF_037719425.1. GTDB lineage: Bacteria > Bacteroidota > Bacteroidia > Sphingobacteriales > Sphingobacteriaceae > Daejeonella. The sequence continues at coordinate 16,174 of NZ_JBBJNI010000024.1, forward strand.
TCCGTTAATGGTTCGTCATAGATATAATTTGGCTTAAGGTGGTTTTTAGTAAGCTCGAGAAGCCAGTCCTTATTTTGGATCCGCACGTTTCTTTGAAGTGTGCTTTTTACAAATGCCAGAGCAGCGTCAAGGGTAAAGGCATCTGCTGTGTTTAGTTGTGTACTGACGTTGTTGGTGAGCAGGCTAAAATTATAATTAGGACCGAATCGTTGATATTTTTTTACCTTATCATACAATCCGCGTTTGTAGATCTCATTCAGCAAGCTGTTGGCATATGCATTATAAGTAGCTTTATCCTCGTCAGGAATTCCGGATGACTTCCATATGATCTCAAACTCAGAATTTAGTGCATCAATAGCATTCTGTACCGCTTCAGGGTCTTTCTGGTAAATTGGCAGAACGGATTTTAAGATATCTTCTCTGTCTTTTTCGATCTCCGCATTCGTTTTCTTGATGGCAAAACTGTACGGAGAGAAGAGATCCTTTTGCATCCATATCTTACCTCTCTCGTACTCAAACCGGAAACGCGCTTGCTTTGGCAGGAACACAGTTATAATGACCACACATAACCCCATCATCACAAACTTGATATTGGAGCTGTATTTCCTGTATATAATGTGATGTAATTGCCTTTTAAATCGTGCCAAGGGTGTGGAGTTTGATCAAAAGTATGAAATTTTTTTGCTATGAGCCATGGGCGGAAGGCTGTGAGCTTTTTTACTCTTTATTTAGTGCTTGAGTTCATTTCCCAAAGCCCACCTGTCATTTCTCATCTTTAATTTGTCTTTTTACTACATTTTCATACTTTTGTCGAATAATGCGCCCATAGCTCAGCTGGATAGAGCAACGGTTTTCTAAACCGTAGGTCATAGGTTCGAATCCTATTGGGCGTACAACCCGTTTCGCTGAAGGTGAAACGGGTTTTTTGTAACACAACTCTTTCCATCCGCTCTTACAATCTACATTTCTGTTAGTTTTTACTTTATTTATTGATACCGGTAGAAAGGAATCACTATTATCTTGGATTAACCAAATCTCCTGGGATTAAATAAATACTAACTATACTAAAAGTTATTATGAAAAATGCAATAAACTTTATAGGCATTGTACTGATAGGTATTGGTCTAATTAGCTGCAAAAAGCTTGAAACACCAGACAGCACGAAGGAGCTTACTGTTTTATCCAGAAAAAACAAAGTCGGAGTTTCAGCACTGCCTGATAAACCTAATGTACTTTTTATTGTAGTAGATGATTTGCGGTATACATCTGTAAAAAGACTGTTTGAAGAGGCAGGATTAGAACCTGCAGATCCTGCTCATGGTAACCGGGGCAATACGAATAATATGGTTCCTAAAACTCCTAAAATTGACGCGCTCATCGACGGGGCTAATGCTGTTACTTTTACAAATGCGCACGCTAGTGCTGTAGAGTGCAGTCCGTCCCGCACGGCCCTTCTTTTTGGAAAATATCCACATGAAAGTGGCGTATACAGGAACGGAAACAACTGGTGGACAGGGGTTACAGATGGTAACGCACTTACACGTCAATTTGTTCAAGACTCGAAGTATAAAGTATTCGGTGCTGGAAAAGTATTCCATAACGGCCCTTCTGCAGAGGGAAAATATTTTAATTCTGTAAACGCCGTACCGCCATACAACAATTTCAGAGAAACCACTTCAAGTATCAGCGGAAGTGGATATTCTACAATCGCACCTTCAACCGATAAGACTGGCTATGAGTTTCAGGTAATAAAATTAAATAACCCAAGTGATGATTTCAGTCTTGATCCAACGAAGAATGTCACTGAAGATGCAAAGGCTGTTACTTTTTGCATTAATAAAATGCAGAGTGTGGTTGACCAAAATGTCGGCTTACCGGCTTCGGGCAAATCCTCGTTTTTTGTTGCATGCGGACTGCGGCGCCCCCATTCACCACTTATTGTTCCTGATAATTACTTTACAAGTGCCAATACGGCTGTTACTCCTAAAGTACTCCCGGTTGATACAGCTGCACTTCCTCCAAGAGCTAAATACTTGATAAATAACAATCCTAGTATCGGACCGGATGTTTTAAGGCAAGACTATCCAAGTGATTGGGGAAATTATTTAAGGGCTTATGCGGGTGCCGTTAGTTACAGCGACGCACAAATAGGACGACTGATTGATTTTATCGACGCCAATCCTGTTTTGCATGATAATACAATCATTGTGCTGATCTCCGATCACGGCTTTCATCTCGGCGATAAGCATCATCTTAAAAAAACTACATTATATGAAGAAACTACCCGGGTTCCTATGATTTGGCGTGTTCCGGGGCAGGGTGTAGGCGACGATAAATATTGCCGTGTGCCAGTAGATTTGATGTCAATTTATCCCACGTTGATGGATTATTGTAATTTAACATACCCTCCTGGCATTTCCGGAAGGAATATCCGTAACCTGATAACGAATCCAGGAACATCTGCAGATCCTAGTCCAAGCGGAACCGATGTGGCGTTGACGGAGATGGATCAAAAATCTTCGTCAATCCGAACAGTAAATTACCGATTTACCCAATATAATGATGGCGGCCCCAATGGATTAGCAGAAGAACTGTACAATCACAGAGGCACCGCATATTCGTTTGACCCATGGGAGGCAAGAGACCTACGAAATAAATCTCCTGAGCCAACCCTTTTAAAACCTCTCCGAAACAAGAAAAATATACTCATCCCAAATTGGGCTCCTATGGTGTCGGGAGGTATTGCTAATGAATAATGTTCAAAAATATAATGTTACGGGAAAGCCATAACCCTAATAAAGAGAGGCACAAACCTTTTATCAAATTTTTATGAAACAGATTAAATTGAAAGCCTTGTTAATGATAGCAAGCAGCAGCTTATTTATTTACTCAAGTTGTAAACCTGAAAAAATAGAACCGCCGGAAACAATTGTTGAATCAAATAAAAAGCAGGTATCGACACTGTCTTTGAACGAAAACGCTGTTTCCACTGCGGCGGCCAATGTCTACTCTACTGCTGCCGGCACTAATGTAATAGGAAGTATTGGAGTAAACGAAAACCTGGAAGCTGGTAATACATCGGGTAGCAGGACCTTTGTTACCTATCGGACTAGCGGTGCGGATAAGTCGGGATGGGCAACTTCGTCCGCTGTAAAATTAACAACCTGGATGTGGCCAGTCCAGGTAATGAATACTACGCAGGATTTTAATGATTATAGTTCTTCGCGCAACGGGTATCACCTGGCGATAGATATGACCAGTTCCCTGGATTTGGACGCTATATATGCCGCACATGTAGGAACGGTGGTTTACGCTGGCTATTCTTCGGGTAACGGTAACCATGTTATTATTCAGCACAACAATGGAGATAAACCCACTGTCTTCACCTTATATTGTCATATGTCATCTTTAGATCAGTCTATAGTAAATGGTTATCAGATAGCAAAGGGGGAAAAGATAGGGGTGATGGGATGTACCGGATCTTGCACCGGAAAGCATTTGCATTTCTCGATTTACGGCCGCAATTACAGCAGTGATCCGTATGGCTATACAAGTTCCGGAGGCACTACTGTTTCACGCTCAGACAGTAAGATTGTAATGAGCTATAGCAGCGGAAATGTGACTTATTACGATCCTCAGTATGTTGTGAGAAATAGCGGGAGTTTACCATAGTAACACGCTTCATAACAACCATAACAGGGTTTCACTTCGATATCGGTATAGTTTAATATTGAATATAATTAATCCAACTAAACAAATAAAAACATGAAAAAGCAATTTTATTTTCTTTCTCTTATGGTATGCACTTTTGTGGCTTGTACAAAGAGTCCCATAGAGTCGTCAGATGAAATTACATTATCAACCAAAAATACGGCTAAAACTTCAGCTGCAACTTACACTGCTAGCCTTGATGTTGAAAATGCAATATTATTAAACGCTTGTGGATACAATCCCAGAAATTATATACTGACAGAACCCTGGTCGCAACCACATGATCCTGATATCCAGCTCGGGCTTGTTAGCTCTAAAGCTAATATTATCCGTTATCCTGGCGGTACATTTGCC
>NZ_JBBJNI010000024.1:20248-36230 GCF_037719425.1 Daejeonella sp.
TAGAAAATGGAATTACCGGTAGCAACGGCAACGGCATACTTGTAAACTCAGTGAATGATTTAAAATATGGTGCTAAAGGCGGAACATCTGGCGAGAGCGTAAACGTTGTTTTCCATATGAATATGGTTACACCCGGTAGGGATTTTTATGAATCTCCACAGGGTTGGAACAGGCCCGTAAATGGAAATGCACGCTCTGCAGACTGGTACGCTATGCTTGACGATAGATATGCCAGATTTAAAGCGATGCTCTTAAGAGCGAAATCGGGCACTGACCCGATTACAATCCGCTTTATTGAACTCGGGAATGAATATTATTTTCCGATAACCTATGTTGTTGAAGCTTTTCCTGATGGAGGTGCACATGGTACAGCAGCGAATTATATTGCAAATAAGCTTATAAACGATACGCAACTAAATCTACCCGTGAATTTAAGAATAGCGGCAACTGCTTCATGCAAGTCTGGTGGCGATAGCAGGAGAATTAACTGGAATAGTTCCTTAAAAACAACAATTGATAAAAATAAAGTAGGATACGTTACAATGCATTCCTATGAAGCATTTATTGAACCTGCCACTTATACTGAAGCAAATTTTCAAAATAAATTAGTAGACTGGTACCAGACAGTTAACTCTAATTTTTCGAGTAGCGGTGCCGATGCTAGCTTTATACAGGCCGCTTCTCCATGGAAAATATGGTATACTGAAAATAATGCAAACTGGGATGGGGCTTTTGATGGTGATCCGTCAGGAGAAAAGGAGTGGGGACAGGCCTTAGTAGAAGCATTCTCAGTTGTGCATCTATATGATAGAGGAAATGCAGCAATGAATTTACAGTTTCAGTTTAATAACCAGGTGAAAACAAACGCTGAAATTGTTGGGGGCAGGAGGCTTTATAACCGTGCGCTTGCATTAAAGCCTTTTATGGAAGCCACTAAGGACGCCACCTCTGCTACCCGAATCGCTTTTGGCGGGACGGCAATGCCTAAATTACCCGATGGTGTAAAAGCAGTAGTTCAGGGTTATTTATTTAAAACAAGTGCCGGCACACCACATGTTGTTCTAATTAATCTATCAGCCACGGATAAACATATAAATTTAGGATCCAATATATTTACCACCGGAACTGCAACCTTGCAAAAGGTGGGGTATAAAAACGACCTCGCTTCAATAGATCCGGCTTTAATCATTTCGTCTACTGACACGAAATCTGATGTGACACTGCCACCTTATTCGGTGATTCACTTCTATCAATAACTTTCAAAGGAGGCTGTCTCAAAAGCAGGCAGCCTCTTTTTTTTATGTTTCCGAGCTTTTTCGTAAATTAAATGCATGGGAACAAAGAATCGAGCGCACCGTTTTCAAAAATTTCCGATATTTAAATCAAGGTCGAAAACTAACCAATCGATATGAAAAACCAGGATCCACGAATAGATGAGTATATAGCTAATTCTGTCTCGTTTGCCCAGCCTATTTTGATTCATCTTAGACATCTTATCCACGAAAGTTGTCCGGATGTTACGGAAACCATGAAGTGGAGCTTCCCTCATTTTGAATATAGCGGTGAAATACTTTGCAGTATGGCCTCCTTCAAAAAACATTGTTCATTTGGTTTCTGGAAAGCATCGCTAATGAATGACCCTCATAACCTGCTGCAGACCATCGGGAAAACAGCGATGGGTAGTATGGGTCAAATTATCGATGTCTCCGATCTGCCTTCTGACACGATTCTGAACGAATATATAAAAGAGGCTGCCCAGCTTAATAGGGAAGGAGTGAAAGTGCCATCAAAGCCCAAAACAGAATTAAAAAAGGACAGTGTTGTTGCTGACGATATAATAGAAGCTCTGGGAGCCAACCCGGCCGCGATGAAAACCTTTGAGAGTTTCAGCCCGTCAAATAAAAAAGAATATGTGGAGTGGATAACTGGAGCTAAAACCGAAGCTACCCGTAAATCACGACTGGAATCTGCTGTGGAATGGATGGCAGAAGGAAAGATCAGGCACTGGAAATATGTCACTAAAAGTAAATGACATACCCCGAAGGCAAATTACCAAATGAAAGAGAAGACACTGGAAAGCTATTACCTGAGCAAATCTGAGCCTTTCCAAAGCTGTTTGCTAGCCTTAAGACAGCTAATTCTGTCTGTCGATCCTTTAATTACTACCGAGCGTAAGTTTCAAATTCCATTTTTTCAATATAAAGGTAAAAAACTGGGCTATTTGTGGCTAAATGGTAAAAAGCTGATGATCGGTTTTTGCCTTGATAAAAGTGTCCAGAAAACGGTTGAGGGTGTGAAGCCAAAAGATATCTACGAGTCATTTCGAATCGATCCCAATGCTGACCTTCCCATTGAAGTAATCCGGAGTAAAGTTGAAACCCTGCTCAAAAAGATAGACGATAAATAGGGTTGAAGCCCCACGGCGATATTCTGAGCTGGCTTTAATAAGAACGTTAATTCAGCTTATCCTTAAATAATTTCTCCAGCTTCTCAACTTTCGGCAGGATCACCAGGCGGCAATAAGGCTCACGGCCGTTAAGATTATAATAATTCTGGTGATAATATTCGGCCTTGTAAAAACGCTGGCCAGCAACTATCTGAGTAACTCACCAAAAGCATCCCATTCCAAAAGTTGCCTTTTTCAATTCTACCTTTTTTTGAGAATAAGCTGATGCACTAACTAAACTAACGCATAGCAATATAAATATGATCTATTTCATTTTCTTACGATTGACTTTTACTTTTTACTTCAGCAGCTGGTATAAACTTTAAGGAAACGGAATTGACACAGTGACGTGTATCCTTTGCCGTAAAACCTTCACCAAGGAAAACGTGGCCCAGGTGCGCGCCGCATTTCTCACATTGGATCTCTGTACGCATTCCGTCAGGATCGGGGAGGCGTTTTACTTTGCCCGTAATTTCCTCATCGAAGCTTGGCCAGCCGCAATGGCCGTCGAACTTCGTTTTAGAAGTGTATAAAGGCTCATTACATCGGGCACAAACATATAAGCCTTCGCCCATATCTTTAACATATTCGCCACTAAAAGGCCTTTCCGTACCCTTGCCAACAATTACCGCTTCCTGATCTTCAGTCAAATTATTGTAACCGTTGCTGTCAATTCCGGCAACAAAAGTCCTCTCTGTTGCCTTATCGTTATTTTCAGGCTTCTGCTGGCAGGAAACGATCATCATTAATGCTATTCCTGTTGCTAAAATCGATCGTTTCATTCTTTCCTTCTGTTTATTTTAATATGCTGGATTCTAATGCTTTTTGACCTATTGTCGTTTTGAGTTTATTTCGGTGTTTTGATAAATTTTCATTTTGTTGTAAGGAAGTACGAGTTTTTGCTACTAAGAAAGTGTAAAGACTAGTATATTATGAAAACTTTCCTTGTTATTATCTTTTTTGCTGTAGCAATGCTTGCGGCAAGCTTGGCATTTGTCAGGGGCGACAGAAGGCCTATAGCCGAAAAATCGTTTGCATTGGTTGAGCTTTTTACATCCGAGGGATGCTCAAGCTGTCCGTCTGCCGATGAGCTAACGGCAAAGATCCAGCGCGAAAGCAATGGTAAACCTGTTTATGTGCTCGCTTACCATGTAGATTATTGGGATCGGCTCGGCTGGAAAGATAGCTTTAGCAGCCCATTGTGGTCGCAAAGGCAGCGTCAGTACGCCAGTTGGATGAAAAAGGGAAACGTTTATACACCGCAAGTGGTCGTAAATGGCAAAACAGAGTTTGTTGGATCAGATGAACGAAGTTTCCGTAAAGCTTTGCAGCAGGCGCTTTCCAGCAAGTCACCTGAACTTATACTTTCGGTCAAACAGTTCACTGCCACTAGCGCACTTATCTATACTGGATATTCTCCTGCAAAAGGAACGGCTCTGTATCTGGCTTGCGTTCAAAAAGCCGCCAGCATACGTGTAAGCAGGGGCGAGAATGCCGGTCGAACGCTCTCACATACCAATATTGTTCGTAGTTTGCAACAAGTGGTGCCAGCCAAAGCTCAAGTATCAATAAAACTTCCCACCGGATTTGACTCTAGCAGTTGGGAAATTATCGGCTTTGTTCAGGATACCGGGAGCGGTGCAATTATTTCAGCCTCGCGGATTGCTTTAATGGATGCGTCAGCCAAAATATGAAGCACATCAAAGAAAAACATTTCGATTAACATGCGCTGGAACAAAGCCTCTATATGACTCATGAAATAGTCGTTATCCGCAAACTATCTCATATTCTTAACTCGCATTTCACGTTTTTCAAACTTTAGGTAACTGCCAGCCATTATGATAGCGGGCTTTCATCAACTGATTGGCACCGGCATCAGTAAATTCATTTTTTTCAGCATTCCAATACATGCTATTCCGGGAGCGAAAGCAGCTGATACGGGTAAATATATTAAGGTAATAATTAAGGATTGTACCAGCGAAGAGAACAGGATTAAATTTATGGATGGCTGGCACCATCTGCAGGTATTGGGTAAAGAAAAATATCATCAGGATATTGCAAATTTATCTGCTAAAGAAAAGCTCGACTATGTAAACGGTTTAGATAAATATATTCCTATTGGCAATGATAAAGATCAATCTGATTTAGCGATTTCCGCTTTCCAAAAAATCAACCAGTTAACCTTAAAGGGATACTTTACCAGCGAGATTGGGGCCACGAGAGCCTTACGCTATGATCCGATACCGGGAAATTTTAGAAGCATTATCCCATATAAAAAGGGAGATAAAGTGTGGGCCTTTATTAATTGAAGCTCGATCTTAGCATCGAATAGGTTTTCTCCGAAGCCGTGATGATTAACCCAAATACAAAGAGCGAAATACATCAGAATGGTTAAACAAAGGCAGGAGCAAACGTTAGACTGTTTTTTGAATTATTACTAACTATATTGTTATTTTTATATGTTCACAATCACACACTTAGAAACAAAACACCAAACCAACCATCATGAAGCTTTGGAAAAATAAAAAGTTCCTTATTTCAGCTATCGCTTTAACTGTAGTTGTTGTTATAATTGTTTCCAGCTTTGGCGATAATACAGTTGATTTTAGTACCCAGGTTAAGCCCATTTTAAATAAAAACTGCATAAGCTGCCATGGCGGAGTTAAACAGCGTGGCGGTTTTAGCGTTTTATTCCGGGAAGAAGCCCTCGCAAAAACGGAGTCGGGAAAGCCGGCTATCATTCCGGGAGATCCGGGCGCCAGCGAAATGATTCGCAGGCTTAAAGCAAAAGACCCGGAGGAGCGGATGCCTTATAAGCACCCCCCTTTAAGTAAGGATGAGATAGATTTGTTAAGCACCTGGATAAAGCAGGGTGCAAAATGGGGCGAGCACTGGGCGTATATGCCTGTTCAACCCGTTGAAGTACATAAACCAAAGGGTGCTTTATGGGGCTTGTTCCGTGCGCCGGACCTGGAATGGGCTAAAAATGATATCGACTATTTTATTTACGACCGATTAAAAAAGGAGGCCCTTGAACCATCCCCACGGGCAGATAAAGCAACTTTATTAAGGCGGCTAAGTTTGGATCTGACCGGTCTTCCGCCATCTGATGATCTTAGTAAGCAATTTTTAAGTAATACCGATGATAAAGCATATGAACAAGCAGTTAATTCCTTACTGGCATCGCCGCAGTTTGGGGAAAAGTGGACTTCGCTGTGGCTTGATCTGGCCCGGTATGCTGATACAAAAGGATACGAACGCGATGATAGCAGAAACATCTGGAGATATAGAGATTGGTTGATTGAGGCATTTAATAGCGATAAGCCTTATGATCAGTTTTTAGCCGAACAACTGGCGGGCGATTTAATGGAAAATCCTACCGAGATGCAGTATATCGCTACCGCTTTTCATCGCAACACCATGACCAACGACGAAGGCGGTACCGATAATGAAGAATTTAGAACAGCTGCCGTTATGGATCGGGTGAGTGCAACCTGGGATGGTGTATTAAGTACAACGTTTGCCTGTGTGCAGTGCCATAGCCATCCTTATGATCCATTTAAGCATGAGGAGTACTATAAATTCCTGGCTTTCTTTAACAACTCCCGGGACGAAGACACCTATGCAGAATATCCCGTTTTGCGACATTATTTGCCTAACGATAGTTCTAAGGTGGAATATGTTACCAATTGGCTAAGCAAAAATGGGTATCCGGTGCAGGCCAAACAAACCCGGCTCTTACTTAAAACCTGGCAGCCAGCCATAAATTCCATACAGGCTGATCAGCTTATAAACAGCGCACTTTTGGATACTAAACATCTCGGTTTTCGCAATAAAGGTTCGGCCAGATTAAAAGGTGTTAACCTGGAGCAGAAAAGCCGGCTAATTTATCGTTACAATAGTTCTAAAGTAGGAGGGAAATGGACAATCCACCTAGATAAACCGAATGGACCTATACTAACAACCATGTCAATTTCTCCGGTAAAAGAGTGGACGCTTGCGAGGATAGATTTTCCGCAAGTGGCCGGTGTGCATGATCTATTTTTCAGCTACAGCAATCCGAACCTGAAACCTGATGAAAACGCTTTAACGTTCGACTGGTTTCATTTTACCCAGCCCTTGCCCGGTAATGGTCTTGAAGGCTATGCCAGTATGGAAAAAACCTTTTGGCAATTGTTAAAACTGAAAGTCGAAGGAACGCCAATAATGTTGGATAACCCAGCTGACCTGCAGCGTACTACCAATATATTTGAACGAGGTAACTGGCTTGTAAAAGGAAAAGAAGTTAAGCCAGATGTTCCTGGATCTTTAAATCCATTTCCGGGTAATGCTCCGCGTAACCGTCTGGGCTTAGCCATGTGGCTTACCAGTAAAGACAATCCGCTTACGGCGAGAACCATGGTGAATCGCTTGTGGGAGCAGCTTTATGGCGTTGGTTTGGTGGAAACACTAGAGGACATGGGGACGCAGGGTATGTCACCAAGTAACAAGGAACTGCTTGATTATCTTTCTTATAAATTTATGAACGATTATAACTGGAGTGTTAAAAAATTACTCAAGGAAATGGTCATGTCTGCCACGTATCAGCAGGATAGCAAAGTAAGACCCGGGTTAATAGAAAAAGACCCTTACAATAAATTTCTTGCCAGAGGCCCGCGCGTGCGCCTTTCTGGTGAACAGGTCAGAGATCAGGCGCTTGCTTTGAGTGGTTTATTGAAATTAAAAATGTATGGTCCCGGGGTGATGCCGTGGCAGCCGGAAGGAATATGGATGTCGCCATATAATGGTCGAACCTGGGCACTTAGTCAAGGAGATGACGCGCACCGGCGTGCCATTTACACCTACTGGAAACGTACAGCACCTTATCCAACAATGATCACATTTGATGGTGCCGGGCGTGAAGTTTGTACTTCCAGAAGAATAAGAACTAATACACCCTTACAAGCTTTGGTTACTCTTAACGATTCAGTATTTATACAGGCTTCCAGAAGTTTTGCTTACCGGATGCAGCATGAAGCGATTAAGAAAAATGATGTAAAATCGCAAATTAGTAGAGGCTATGAGATTATGATGCTGAAGCCCATTTCTGCTAAGAAGCTGAATATCCTCGACCACTTGTATCAAAACGCTTTCAAGAAGTATAAAAAAGATCCCTACAAAGCCGCAGAAATGATGGGCACTAAAAAAGTAGCCGTAGCCCCAGAAATTGCTGCGCTTACGGTGGTTGCTAACGCAATGCTTAATCTGGATGAATTGATCACAAAAAATTAGGGATTTAATCTGCAAGGTAAATTCAACATTTGATAGCTATAATTAAATGACCAGGAACGAACTTCATAATCAGCGGCTGGTAAAAGAAGCACAGGCCGCAGCTATTAGGCAAGTAACAAGGCGGCATTTTCTGAAAGAAAGTGCTATGGGTTTTGGGGCTCTTGCCTTGGGTTCTCTAATGGGGAGCTGTGGCTTTGGCGCTAGCGAGTCTTCCAATCCGAATACATTCGATCCGGCACACCCGCTGGCACCTAAAATGCCTATGTTTCCCGGAAGGGCCAAAAGTGTCATTTATTTACACATGGCCGGTGCTCCATCGCAATTGGAGCTGTTCGATTACAAGCCGGAACTAATGAAACTTGATGGACAACTTTGTCCGCGGTCCTTGTTAGAAGGTAAGCGCTTTGCCTTTATTCAAGGTGTGCCTAAAATGATGGGTCCGCAGGCAAAGTTTGCGCAGTATGGCGAAAACCGAACCTGGGTAAGCGAATTGTTGCCGCACTTTTCTACCATTGTAGATGAAGTGAGTATTTTAAAAGGAGTAACAACCGATCAGTTTAACCACGGACCAGCTCAATTACTTATGCAAACTGGTGGAGCGCGTTTAGGTCGGCCAAGCATGGGTGCCTGGGTGACTTACGGATTAGGAACCGAAAATCAAAATTTACCCGGATTCGTAGTGCTTACCTCGGGTGGTAAATTTCCCGATGCAGGAAAAAGCGTTTGGGGCAGCGGCTTCCTGCCTTCAGTTTACCAGGGTGTTCAATGCCGGAGCGAAGGTGAGCCAGTGTTGTTCATAAAAGATCCGGAAGGAATGGATCGCGATTTACGTAGAGCCTCTATCAATGCTATTAATCAGGTAAACGAAGAAGAGTATAAGGAGTACGCAGATCCGGAAATCCTTTCTCGCGTATCTCAATATGAGATGGCTTATAAAATGCAGATCTCAGTTCCCGAAGTAATGAATATTAATGACGAGCCTCAGTATATCCATGAAATGTATGGCACACAGCCCGGTAAGGCCTGTTTTGCAAACAATGTTTTGCTGGCGCGGAAATTAGTAGAAAAAGGTGTTCGTTTTATTCAACTTTATGATTGGGGTTGGGATACACATGGAACAGCTGAAAACTCGTCTATTGATGTCGGTCTGGTTAACAAATCCCGCGAAGTTGATAAGCCGATTACAGCCTTAATTTTGGATCTGAAACAAAGAGGATTGTTGGAAGATACGCTGGTGGTTTGGGGGGGAGAATTTGGCAGAACACCGATGATGGAGAATCGTAACGGGAAACCTAATCCATTTAAGGGAAGAGATCATCACGTGGAAGCAAGCACCATGTGGATGGCGGGTGGTGGTATCCGAAAAGGTGTTACCTATGGAGAAACTGACGAAATTGGTTATTATACGATTAATGGAAAAGTAACTCCACATGACATTCAAGCTACTGTTCTGAACCAATTAGGTTTTGATCATGAGAAATTTATATTTGATTTCCAGGGAAGACCGTTCAGATTGACGGATGTTTCCGGCAAAGTAATACAAGACATTGTAAGTTAAATTAACACCACTAATTAATGACTAAACCCGACAGCAGGAGAACTTTTCTTAAAACGACCCTTGCAGCAACCACAGGTCTATTGCTATCTAAACTCGACGTACTTGCAGAAGATTCTAAGCCTGAATTCATTCCTGATAAGAATTTTGATTTGAAAATACTTGCTACGAGTTGGGGTTTTGATGGAAGTATGGATAGCTTCTGCGACAAAGTTAAGAAAGCGGGTTATGATGGCATTGAGGTTTGGTGGCCAGGAAGCGTCAGCAAGCAAAATGAACTTTTTGCTGCGCTAAAGAAATATAGTTTAGAAGTTGGATTTTTATGTGGAGGAAACCAAAGCAACGCTAAAAAGCATCTGGAAAGTTTTAAAGGAGCTCTTAATGCCGCAGCGTTTAACAAAAATCAAAAACCGTTATATATTAATTGTCACTCCGGTCGGGATTATTTTAGCTTTCAGGAGAATAAAGCATTTATTGACCTCACTGTATCCGTAGCAAAACAAGCTGATTTACTTATCTGTCATGAAACCCACCGGTCGAGAATGCTGTATTCTGCACCTGTGGCAAAAGAATTCATTCTAAAAAACCCGGAATTGAGGTTAACAGCCGACTTGTCGCACTGGTGTACTGTAAGCGAATCTTTCTTAGAGGATCAAACAGATACGGTAAATCTCGCGCTTAGCCGTACCGATCATATTCATGCACGAATTGGTCATGCGGAAGGGCCTCAGGTGAATGATCCCCGTGCCCCTGAATGGGAGTATGCCGTTAAAGCACATTTTGCCTGGTGGGATAAAGTTGTGGAGATGAAAAGGAAGAATGGCAAAGGCATCACTTTTCTAACGGAATTCGGTCCGGTCGACTATATGCCGGCAATGCCCTATACCCGTCAGCCGCTGGCAGATCAATGGGCAATCAATGTTCACATGCTTAAGCTTCTTCGTAATCGTTATAGTTCCTAACTAATCCTGATCGTGTTATCCTCCTTAATAGAATTTCTAGGCCATTTTCATCCCGTATTAGTCCATTTACCTATCGGGGTTTTATTCGTTGCAATTTTACTTATCTGGTTATCTGAGAAAGAACAGTATTCAATTTCTCTGCCCTTGTTAAAATTGGTTGTTCTGTTCGGAGTTTTATCTGCATTTGTAGCATGTGTTACAGGGTATCTGTTGTCGTACAGCGGCGATTATGATGGCGATCTGATCGATTGGCACATGTGGATGGGATTAGGTGTATTAGGTGTATCTATTCTCCTTTATGTACAGATCGTTTATTCCCCATTCAATATTTCTCATAAAGTACTAACACTGGCATTATTTATTTTAATTAGTGTTGCCGGGCATTTGGGGGGCTCTTTAACCCATGGGACCGATTATCTGAGCTTTTCGCTCTCAGCTTCTGCTGATACATCGACCATTATAAAACCAATCGGCAATGTTCAGGAGGCCAACGCTTACGCAGATGTAATCCAGCCTATGCTGAAAATAAAATGTTATGGCTGCCATGGCCCCAATAAGCAAAAAGGTGGTTTCCGGATGGATAGCCCAGCTTCTTTAATGAAAGGTGGAAAGAAAGGTGTAAATATTGTGCCTGGCAAGGCCAATGAAAGTGAATTACTTAAACGCTTGCTGCTTCCCGCTGAAGACAAGAAGCATATGTCTCCAAAAGAAAAACCACAGTTGGACGAAAAGCAAATTGCCATTATTGGTTGGTGGATTGATCAGGGAGCTAGTTTTGATAAGAAAGTCAAAGACTTACAACAAACCGAAAACATTAAATCGTATCTACTCGCTTTACAACATGCACCACCGAAAAAGGAAGCGCCCGCAACTATTCCCCAAAAAACCGTTGAAGCAGCCGATAATAAGTCACTTACTGCTTTAGATGCCAGAGGTGTTTTGATATTGCCTGTGGCCAAAAATAGTAATTATCTGATGGCTAATTTTATTACAGCGACTAAAATAACCGATGCAGACTTGCGCTTACTGCTCCCATTAAAAAAGCAATTAATATGGTTAAAGCTTGGCGGTGTACCCCTAACTGATTCATCTCTTTCAATTCTAGGCCAGTGTACCGGCCTTACCGTTTTACACTTAAATAATACGTCAATAACAGACCAGAGTTTAGCATCACTCAAAACCTTATCTCGGTTGAATACACTCAATGTGGTTGGGACAAAGGTAACTGAAGTGGGGCTAAAGGAGTTGCAAGGACTAAAGCAATTGAGATTTCTCTATCTCTATCAAACACAGGTTAACCGAAGAAACTGGTCCGTGTTAGAAGGGATGTTTCCTAAAACCAGAATAGATTCTGGCGGGTATGTGTTAAAGACGCTTTCAACTGATACCATAAAGAAAAAAGATGTCTATTGATGCATTGTAGCGTCCGTACCAAGGAGGCTTTCATGTTGTGATAATGGAAAAGAACCGGCGGCTCGTAAGAACGATCGAAAAGTAGGCGTCCTTTAAACTGCTTAGCTACAAGTAATAGGTTTTATCAAACTTTCGGGACCTTCCAGCCATTATGATAGCGGGCTTTCATCAATTTATTGGCACCGTCATCAGTAAATTCATTTTTTTCAGCATTCCAATACACCTTTTTGCCTGTTTTAAAAGCAATATTACCCATTTGTGCATTGATTGCTGCAATGCTTCCGGTTTGAATTCCGCAGTTTAGATGCTGAGCATCATTATTGGCAATGGCAGTCAGAAAATTACTGGCATGTGCTTCATGGGCATTCCTTTCCGGCTTGCGATCAGCTTTTTCCTCTACTTTATTGATGCGTTGCCCATCTTTATTTTCCGTTTCCGGGATTACTCTCCAACCGCCACGGTTGACCACAAGGGTTGCATTGTTCCCAATAAAAGCGATTCCTTCGGTAGAACCATAATTGCCGCCATCTATTCCGGTAGCATGCTCCCAGAGCATGTTAAATCCATCATACTCATATACTGTTTGAAGGGTGTCGGGAGTTTCTGAAGCATCATTTGGGTAAGCAAATTTTCCCCCAGAAGCCATGACTGATTTCGGCGCTTTTACGCCCATTGCAAATAAGGCGATATCGATTTCATGCACACCCCAATCGGTCATCAGACCACCTGCGTAATCCCAGAACCATCTGAAATTAAAATGAAATCGGTTCTGATTAAAATCGCGTTTAGGTGCCGGACCTAACCACATTGTATAATCAACTCCTGCCGGGACAGGACTGTTTGCCAATTTGGGAACAGGTTTCATCCAACCCTGATAAGCCCAGCACTTCACGAGTCTGATCTGACCCAGTTTGCCTGACTTCACATAGTCGATTGCTTCAGCATATTGAGATCCGGAACGCTGCCATTGTCCCACCTGGACAATTTTTCCATAACGTTCCTGCGCTTTCACCATGATCTGACATTCCTCAATGGTATTGGCTATCGGTTTCTCAACATATACGTGTTTACCTGCCGAAACAGCGTCGACCATGTTCAGGCAATGCCAGTGATCGGGAGTACCAATAATAACTACATCAATGGCAGGGTCTTCCAGTAATTTACGATAATCCCTGTATTGTTTTGGCCGCTTCCCACGAAGCTTAAATACATCTTCTGTACGCTGGTCAAGCACACTTTGATCTACATCTGCCAAAGCGATGCAATTCACCTGAGGAAATTTCAGGTGTGCATTCATGTTCGACCAGCCCATGCCTTTACAGCCAATAAGTCCAAAATTGATTTGATCAGATGCTTTGGCAGTTCTGGTGAAGAGGCCAAAATCTGAAGCGCTTAGTATTTGCGGCATGCTCATCCCGGCGCCCAGCAGCATGGTGTTGTGAATAAATTTTCTTCTTGAATTACGCATAGCTTTTTTTATTCTTTAACTATTCTTTCAAATAATTTCTCTAATAGCCTGATGAGTAAATCTATTAAATAATGAAGTATGAAAAGCCTGAATGTCAAGAATTATGAAGAATAAATATTTTCTATACGGCTTACTTTCAATTTAGGTTTGGGCCTTTGAATTACAATATTATACTTTTTTAGCCCTGAATTCAGGCTTTAGTTGGTCATTCATCTTTTTCCTCATTTTCATTACTTTAGGCAGGGAGACCTGTCGTATGTAAGATTTATTAGGATGATTTCTATAATAATCCTGGTGATAGGTTTCAGCCGGGTAAATAACTTTAAATGGTACAATCTGCGTTACGATAGTATTGCTGTAATGTCCTGACTTTGTAACCTTACGTATAACATCTTCCAATACGGACCTTTCGGCGGGTGTCCTGTAAAACACGGCAGAACGATAATCGTCGCCAACGTCTGGTCCCTGCCTGTTCAGGGTTGTTGGATCATGGGCATAAAAGAACGCCTCAGCTAAAGAAGCATGGTCTTAGGAGGAATATGAATAATCTCTTTATGACCTCCTGGTGACGTGCGAATACACATCGGCTCACTTTGCCCAACCCGGACCTGATGTTAATCCCTATATGAATCGGCTAATACATGGAGGTATTCATTCCTGTATGTATGCGGCTGTTTCTTCATCACATTCTTGAATTGCTTATTGAAGTTAGATAATGTTTGAAAGCCACATTCGTATCCTATAGAATCGATGTTCATTTTTTCTTCATGGAGAAGTTTGCAGGCATATTCTATCCTGATCTCCTTAAGGAAGTCCGAAAAGGATTTATTTACACGAGATCTAAAGTATCTGCTGAAGGATGTCCGGGTCATATTAACTAAGGCTGCTACTTCTTCCAGTTTGATTTTTTGCCTGAAATTCTTCATCACGTAACCGTACACTTTATTCATGCGATTGGTTTCTGCCTCGGTGTTAGACGATGCGAGGTGGTTGTGAGTGATAAAATTGCATTCATTCGATTTTGCTAAAACGTCCAATATTTTAAGCAGGTGGAGAATGCTGTCCATACCAGTCAGGTTGAGCAGAACGCGCATCATTTTGCATACAGTTGTTTTTGTTGCCCCGATTACTTCCAGGCCGCGCTCGGATTTCTGAAAGAGCCTGTTAATACTTTCCATTTCTTCTTTTTGATGCAATGTCTCACCAAG
Source organism: Daejeonella sp. (assembly GCF_037719425.1). Classification (GTDB taxonomy): domain Bacteria; phylum Bacteroidota; class Bacteroidia; order Sphingobacteriales; family Sphingobacteriaceae; genus Daejeonella. Next base: position 34,572 of record NZ_JBBJNI010000024.1, read on the forward strand.
GAAATGATCATGGAAGTAAATCACAATTACAGTGGTACTCAGCTGGCTATTCTTTTCAAAATACTTGTTGTCACTCCGCCATACATGTGGAAGGTTTGGACCTGTAAGCACCAGGTCGCCCGCCCGAAAGGATTTAGCATTGTCGCCGACAAACCGGGTTCCTTCACCTTTTATCACGAAGGAGAGCTGAAACTCAGGGTGTAGGTGAAACGTTGGATCGAAATAGGGAGCATCAATTTTCTTGATAACAAACGCTTTAGTTTCCGGGATGGCCGATTTAGATATTACATGCTTCATAGGGTAATAATATATCTTAATACTTAACTTTCATAATAGATTTATGACACAATATAGCCATTATCGGATAATATGCAGGAAGCATTCACAAATAATCCTGTCTACATCATGAAACGGGCGTAGTTCAGTCCTTTGAATCGAGCAGTGGGGTAGCTTTTATGCAGCTTTTTGCAAAGAAAACCAGATAGCGACCCTTAGAAAATCAACAGGTGAAGAAGTGAAATATTTTGCCTATAACCAAGTAGCAACGGTTAAACAAAATATGTTGTTATTTAAATGCGTCTCTTTTATCTCCTTTATAATCTGTTATCACAACTTTTAAAACCCCTTTATCAAGGGCTAGTTTTCTGGAGGACTGCGAAAGGTAGGTATCCCCATAATAAAATTCGACCCGTCTCTTTTTATTGTCCTTAAATATGATGTCCGCAGACAAATCATGTGGCCTCAGGCTAATCCAGTTGGTCTTAATCTGGCCCTGCCCGGATTCCCGTGAGTACACCAGCAAATTATCCTGATTTTGTGTAGCCAGCATCAATTCTCCACCGCTGTCTGTATGGATTCTTGCAAGGCCCTTCGCATCACCTTTAATAAAAAATCCGCTTTCGGCAATGGTCATAGCAGTGAAGCCCCCTTTCCCATTACCTTTCAAGCATAAGCCCATGAAAGCATCATGTCGTCCTCCAAGAGGCTCCATTCCATAATCATTACCCACCATGAGCAGGTCCAGGTTTCCATCCCCGTTTACATCTTTGCTGAGCATACCGTAGACAGGCGCTATTTGAGCATCTATCGGTAATGCTTTTATAGTAAACCTGCCCTTGCCCTTATTTTCAATATAGCTGGTATTCAGATCCGTTACATCCATCCTAATTGCCTGTTCTTTTTGCTGTTTACTCCATATATCATCCATAGCGGCCTGGCCAAATGATTTAAATGTAGGATAACGTTTTCGTATCGATACCACCTGGCTTATCAGGTCATCCCGTGTATGCATAGGGAAAGGCTTTCTGCTACCATCCTGAGCTTTTACGTAGTAAAATATCATCGGGTCTAATTTGCCATTGTCATCTATGTCATTCGCCAGAATCGTCATAGGTTCTTTAAACGAAGCTTTAAAATGCGAATTTATACCCAAATTCCCTGCTACATAGTCTAAATCTCCATCATTATCGAAGTCGCCGGAAGTTATACTGTTCCACCAGCCTACGTGCTTTTCAATACCTGTCGACTGATTTACTGAACTAAAACCGCTGCCGGTGTTCTTTAAAAAAGTTACCGGCATCCATTCGCCGGTAAGTATGAGATCAACTTTTCCGTCCATATCAAAATCTGACCACAACGCATCCGTGATCATACCCAAAT
>NZ_JBBJNI010000168.1:0-4411 GCF_037719425.1 Daejeonella sp.
TTAACCCAGGTTTTGGTGGCCAGAAGTTCATAGAACATACTTATAAAAAGATCCAGGCCTTAATATACCTCGCTACTGGCCGTAATAATGAGCTGCTTATAGAGGTCGACGGCGGTGTTGGTCCTCAGAACGCTCTTTCACTTTTAAAAGCCGGGGCAAATATTCTGGTAGCCGGCAATGCTGTATTTGCAGCTAAGGACCCTTCTTCTGCTATATCTGAATTAAAACACTTAAATTCGGATATCTTAACAGCCTGACCGTAATTTGAATCGATCCGGAATTTTCTGTCATTATGATTTCTATCGGGCAGCCAGAGTTCGTTGTTGCTTCCTAATCTTCACTTTTCTGACGTCTTTTAATGTCCTTGGCCAGGATGTTTCTTCTATCAGGGGCACAGTCCGCTCTTCAAAAGGAGAAATATTGAGCGGTGTTACGGTACAGGTTAAAGGATCAAAGTATATTACGCAGACTGACCGTGAAGGGGTTTACCTGATCAATCCGGTTCCGCTGAATATTACCTTATCATTCAGCCGTCTGGGCTACAAAACCATAACATTAGAGCTTGGGCTGCTTGCTTCACGCGAAAATGTCCAGGATGTGGAACTAAATCCCGAAGTCCAGTCCCTGGATGAGATCAACATTACTGAAAAATTCAGCGGCAGTAATTTTAAAATAATGGAAACCGAAAAATTTAGTGCGTACCCGAGTACCTCAGGAAGTTTTGAGAGCCTGATAAAGAACATGCCCGGAGTGTCTGCTAATAATGAGCTGAGTTCCCAATATTCGGTACGTGGAGGTAATTTTGATGAGAATCTTCTTTACCTTAATGATATCGAGATATTCCGCCCGCTATCTGTTAGTAAAGGGCAGCAGGAGAGCCTTGGTTTTGTGAATCCGGATATGGCGACCAGCGTGAGATTCTCAGCCGGTGGATTTGAAGCGCGCTACGGCGATAAATTATCCTCTGTTCTTGATGTAAGATATTCCCGGCCAGATTCACTTTCCCTTGAAGCTTCTGCAAGCTTCCTTGGAACCTCTGTCACTTTAAAAGTTCCGTTCAAAAGCAGTTACATTCTCGCAGGTGTCAGGAATAAGAAAAATCAAGACCTGCTGGAAAGACAAAACTTAGCGGGGAACTACAAATCGAAATTCTCAGATTACCAGTTACTTTATAAACAGGATATCACGCCGAGGTTTAATCTTTCCTTGTTCGGAAATTATAATAAAGGAGAGCTGGATGTCGTGCCCGGCCAACGGGAGACTGAATTCGGCACTTCGGATGAAGTCTTGAAGTTATTTGTTAACTATGACGGAGTTGAAACGACGAAGTTTGAGTCCGCTATGGGAGCTGTCACATTCGCCTATAACTTTTCAAACACGTCAAGCGTGAAATGGATAAGCTCATTAACCGGGATTAATGAGTCTGAAAACACTGATCTTTTGGGCTGGTACACTTTCGATGAAAGGGCCGGATTAGGCCCCAAAAAAGGAGGCAATCGTTTAGGGCAAGGGTCTCAATATGATTTCGTAAATAATCGCCTTAAAACCCTTGTGTATAATTCGGAACTGAGGATCTATAAACAATATCGCAAATCATTTCTGGAAATGGGAGTGAGGGTTCAGCGTGATAGGATCAGGGATAAGGTCGAAGAATATATAGGCCTGGACTCCACGGCTTATTCCAGACCGCCATCCGCTAGCTGGACCTACTCGGATATTATTACAGAGCAAAATGAGATCAATATCGGAAGGATCAACGGCTTTTTTCAAAACACGTTCAGCGTTAGCCCTTACATTACTTTTGCAGCAGGAGTGAGGGCCAACTTTAACTCTTTTACTGATGAGCTGCTGATAAGCCCAAGATTATCTTTTATGTACTATCCGGATAATAACGATGGTCTGCTATTACGGTTTTCGGCAGGAGCTTATTCGCAAGCGCCATATTATAGGGAGCTGAGGAATTTCAACGGGAGTTTAAACCCCAATTCCAGATCCCAACATTCGTATCAGCTGCTAAGCGGACTTGATCGTAAGTTCGATGGTTTAGGAACCAGATTAAAATTCACCTCAGAGATCTATTATAAATTCCTTACCCGCCTTACGCCCTATAAGACGGAAGATCTTAAGGTCAGATATTTCTCAGACCAGTTGTCTAAAGGATATGCAGCTGGTGTAGACCTGAGTTTGAGCGGAAACTTTGCTAAAGAGCTCGAATCTACTTTCCGGCTATCTTTTATGAAGACCGAAGAGGATATAAAAGATGACTGGTATATCATTCCGGGAGCCACGGGTATGCCGAATACTATTATAGAGCCAGGATATCTAAGACGTCCGTCAGATCAACGGGTAAATCTCGGAATTCTATTCCAGGACCGCCTTCTTCAAAATCCAACATACAAGGTCCATCTTAACCTTTTATTTGCTTCGTCGTTGCCTACCGGTCCTCCCGGATCTCAGCGGTACGAGGATGTATTCAAGATACCAGCGTATAAACGGGTTGATATAGGCTTTTCAAAAGATTTTGCCGACCCGGATAGCAAAAGAATAGCCCCGTTTGTTAAAAAATATTTCCAGTCATTGAGCGCACATGCCGAAATTTTTAATCTTCTGAATAATAAGAATACGGCATCTTATCTTTGGTTAAAAGACGTTAGTACAGTGCAATATGCTGTACCTAATTACCTGACCTTCCGGAAATTTAATTTTCGAATTATAGCGAAGCTAAAAACCCGTTAGAATATTGTCAAGATTTACAATATGGGGCTTAAAAAGGTCGAATGTGTCAAAATATTCTGCTATTTTTGGGCAACAAATCCTTAAATCATGATACACAATTTTGGTGCAGGTCCCTGCATTTTACCTCAGGAAGTTTTTAAACAGGCGTCGCAAGCCGTACTCGAATTTAACGGTACCGGTTTATCCATTTTAGAAATATCCCATCGTACTCCTGAGTTTGAGCAAGTAGTCGACGAAACGATACGCTTAATTAAAGAACTTATGAATGTTCCGGAAGGGTATTCGGTAATTTTATTACAGGGAGGGGCTTCAATGCAATTTTCCATGGTGCCAATGAATTTACTGGGTGACGGACAAACGGCCAGCTATCTTGATACTGGCGTCTGGGCAAGCAAAGCAGTAAAAGAAGCTAAAATTGTCGGAAACGTGAATGTGGTCGCTACTTCGAAAGAAGCTAATTATACATATGTACCCAAAGATTTTGAGATTCCTGCTGATTCAGCGTATTTCCACTATACTTCAAATAATACAATTTACGGTACAGAGCTTTTTGAAACACCGAAAACATCCGTTCCTGTTGTTTGCGATATGTCGTCAGATATTATGAGCCGGGTTGTTAATGTTGCTGACTTCTCTCTGATCTACGCAGGGGCACAGAAAAACATTGGACCTGCAGGACTTACAGTTGTGATCGTGAAAGACAGCATACTTGGAAAACTAGATCGCAAATTGGGTTCAATGCTGGATTATAAGGTTCAGATCGAAGGCGGATCTATGTATAATACTCCACCCGTATTTGCAATATATGTAGCGATGCTTAATCTCCGCTGGTTAAAGTCTAAAGGGGGTATCGCTGACATTGAAAGAGAAAACCTTTCAAAATCTGACACTCTATATAAAGAAATTGACCGCAATCCTTTATTCAAAGGAACTTGTAAGGTAGAGGACAGATCCCGTATGAACATTTGCTTTGTAATGGAAAATCCTGAATTGGAGAAACCCTTTCTAAAATTTGCAGAGGACAGAGATATTATCGGTATCAAAGGGCACAGAAGTGTTGGTGGATTTCGTGCATCTATGTACAATGCCCTGCCGATAACAAGCGTCCATGCATTGATAGACGCGATGCAGGAGTTTGAAGAAAAGCAGCGTAATTAATTCATCAATTGATTCTGATGGGCAGTATCGATATGTTATGTTATTATATAAATAATTAATACAAAGTACTTAATATCAATTTATTATAATTATTATGTTCCGTATACTCGCCAACGATGGTATTGATCCAATAGGTAAAGAATTATTAGAAAGAGCAGGTTTTCATGTTGATACCGAGCACATTCCGCAGGCAGAACTGCTTGAGGGGTTGAAGCAATACGACGGTATTACCGTGAGAAGTGCAACAAAACTCAGACAAGAGCTGATTGACGCATGTCCTAATATCAAGCTGATAGGCCGTGGTGGTGTGGGAATGGATAATATTGATGTAGATTATGCAAGGGAAAAAGGGATCGCTGTTGTAAACACACCGGCCGCCTCATCACTTTCTGTAGCGGAATTAGTTTTCGCCCACCTGTTTACCGGTATCCGTTTTTTGCAGGATGCGAACCGCAAGATGCCGGTTGAAGGTGATACAAAATTTAATGACCTGAAAAAAGCCTACGCCAAAGGTGTT
>NZ_JBBJNI010000168.1:4421-7835 GCF_037719425.1 Daejeonella sp.
GAACATGCCTCTGAATATAGCATTGATAAGCACAAGATCGGTATCATCGGTTTTGGCCGCATCGGTCGTGAGACTGCGAGAGTTGCCCTGGGCCTTGGAATGGAAGTACTTGCTTACGATCTGTTTGAAGTGCCCGCAGAACTTGACATCCAACTTGCAGGGAACATTCGGGTAACTTGTCCTATTAAAGCTTTAAGTTTAGATCAAGTAATTAAGGAAGCTGATTTTATTAGCTTACATGTCCCTTTCTGTGACAGGCCGGTTTTGGGCAAAGAAGAATTTGACAATATGAAAGAAGGCGTTGGGATCGTGAATTGCTCACGGGGCGGTACACTAAATGAAGAAGCATTACTCGAAGCCTTGAACTCTGGGAAAGTCGCGTTTGCAGGCCTGGATGTTTTTGATAATGAGCCAACACCGCGTCAGTCACTATTAACTCATCCAAAAGTGTCGCTGACCCCGCATATCGGAGCATCAACTAATGAAGCACAGGAAAGAATTGGAACTGAGCTGGCGAATCTGATTATAGATTTTTTCAAAACAGTAAAGGTTTAGATGTCATTGTTAGGTTTGTATCTGTCGTATATATAAAATGCCTTCGATCAAACCCTTTTGTGGAATACGACCAAACCCTGATTACGCAGGTAAGGTTGTGGTTGATATGGAGAATTTAAGCCTCCGGGAGGCCAAAATTATCCGGCAGGAGAACCCGTATTCATATGTGAATATGCTGGTTCCGAAGCTGGATAATCTTTTTTTACGTGGTTCCAAAAACGAGCTAGCGTTCAAAAAAATTAATGAAAATTTCGAAGAGTTTCTTGAAAAAGGTGTCCTGATACAAGATGCAAAGCCATCAATATATGTGTATAGTGTCTCAAGGGACGGACATACGCAAACCGGCATCTGGACGGTTACATCTGTTAATGATTACCAAAGCAATAAGATAAAAAAACATGAACTGACTAAGCCCGAGCGTGAGGCCGTTCTGATCGATTATCTTCAGCAGACGGGGATAGATGCAAATCCCGTTCTTATCACTTATAACGCGGTTCCTGCAATAAACGAGGTTATTCGTAAGATAAGCCAGAGTAGTCCGGATCTTTCGTTCAGCAAGGCCGGAGCATTACATCAGTTGTGGAAAACAGACGACAGGCATGATTTAAGCAGAATCATAGAAGAATTTGAAAAGCTTCCTTCCGCCTATATTGCTGACGGCCATCACAGAGCTGCCGCAGCATCTCTATTAGCACTAGAACAGCGTCGACTAAAGCCAGGGCATACAGGAAAGGAAGAATTCAATTTCTTCACGACGGTTTACATGGCTGCTGATCAGTTGAAAATATATCCGTTCCATCGCCTGGGCAAAGATTTGAAGGGGAAATCAGTTCCAGGGTTTATTGATCAACTTACGAAATATTTCAAGGTAGAAAGCTCTGATGGCAGTTTTATTCCTGACAAACTTCATGAATTTGGGATGTACGCAGGAGGGCGATGGTACAAATTAACCGCACTCCCTGAAACTTACGGATCCGGAAGCCCGGTGTCAGAGTTGGATGTTACTATCCTTCAGGAGACGGTTTTTAACAGCATTTTAGGGATTTGTGATCCTAGGATCGACCCAAGAATAAGCTTTATTGGAGGTACTACTTCTCCAGGCGATCTGGCAGCCCAAGTTGATCAAGGTGTCTACGCGGTAGCTTTTACCTTATTTCCTACCTCTATTGATCAACTTATCAAAGTAGCTGATCAGGGAGGAGTGATGCCCCCGAAATCTACCTGGTTTGAACCGAAATTCCAGGTGGGATTATTGGTACATAAGATTAATTAGGGAAGCAAATTACGATGTATTTTCGTATTTTTACCTATATAGAAACACATTTAGCAACCTGCCTGGATGATGAAATCTGAAAGAAAAATAGCTATGATTTTCCAGCATGTTAAAGCAGAAGATGAGGATCATCTCGATGTCTCATTTTGGCTTAACAAAACCGTGTCGGAACGTTTATCTGAAGTAAGCCGCTTAAGAAAAAACTATTTTACCTGGGTGAATGGCTTTTTCCCCGAAAAAATTGAAAAAGTTTTTCAGCAGAGGAAATTATGATTTTCGAACCTGATTTCATCGATTTTATTCATTTGCTTAATCTGCATAAAGTCGAATACATGGTTGTTGGGGCTCATGCACTGGCATATCACGGCCGGCCACGCAATACCGGAGATTTAGATATTTGGATAAAACCAAGTTCTGAGAATGCCATGCGAATGGTTTCGGTGTTAAATGATTTTGGTTTTGGATCGCTGGGTTTAATAGAAAATGATTTTTTAAGAGAAAATTATGTAACCCAATTAGGATATCCGCCTTTGCGGATAGATATTTTAAATGCTATTTCAGGTGTTGGTTTTGATGAAGCTTACACCAATAAAATTCAGGGAGAAATAGATGATCTTGAGGTTAATTTTATCAATGTAACCGAATTCATTAAAAACAAGCAGGCCTCAGGAAGGCAGAAGGATCTCGGTGATATAGCTTCTTTAAAGAAGGGGAGGCTTTAATTGTTAGATTTTGCGCTGAACGGTGCTATTTCCAAGTTTTCATTATAAATCATACACTTCTCCCTTTGTCGCGATCTCAGAATCATACCCATTCTCTTCCAGAGATTGCTTCAAACTTTGCATGGAGGAAATCTCTCCATGAACAAGAAATACTTTTTTAAGCTTTGAGCTATCCTGTTGTTTAACGAAATTCAAAAGGTCGTTATGATCGCCATGACCGCTAAACAGATCAGTTTGCTTAATAGTGGCGTAAACTGATAACTCCTTGTGCCTGATATTGACTATAGGGTCGCCGCGGAGCAAGCGATTGCCCAGCGTGCCTTTTGCGCAATATCCAATGAAGAGGATCGTGCAGTAATAGTTGGAGATATTGTAATAGAGATGATCTTGTATCCGCCCGCCTTCCAGCATCCCCGCAGAGGATATTATTATACAAGGTTCGTAATAGTTAGAGATTGCCTTGCTTGCATTCATATCCTGAATGTATTCCAGGTTTTCAAACTCAAATTCATCCCCCTGCATCTTATAAAAATCCTGAGCCTCACTATTCAACAGGGGATGGTGTTTTCTAAAAATATCTGTGGCATAGGTGGCCATCGGGCTATCCACGAACACTTTCACGCGAGGAAGCAAGCCTTTGGAAAAGATCCTATTCAGTGAATAAACCAAAGCCTGAGTACGGCCAACGCTAAAGGCTGGTATTATCAACCTTCCCGGAGATTTAATGCAGGCTTCGTTTACCGTCTCTGTAAGGAGTTCTTCTACGCTTTGAGTGGCTTTGTGCCACCTGCCCCCGTAAGTTGACTCACAAACCAGATAATCAACTGGTGGTAAAGTTTCCGGATCATTCAGCACAGGATAATT
>NZ_JBBJNI010000168.1:7845-8306 GCF_037719425.1 Daejeonella sp.
TGGTTTTACTTTCTCCATGCGCCTGCACTGTTAATACAGCGGCTGCGGCTCCAAGAAGGTGGCCAACCGGTACAAACGTTAGGCTGATATCTCCGGTAATTGAAAAAGGATTGTTAAATCCAATAGTTACGAAACGGTCTACCGTCTCCATAACATGTTTTTGAAGATATAGCGGTTTAGGACCTGAATTATTGCCACGTTTTCCTTTACGCGATTTGCGCTGCTTATTTAAGAAGATGTTTACAGAATCCAGAAGCAGAAGCTCGGTAAGGGCGGCAGTAGGGGCGGTGCAGAGAATTTGTCCGTCAAAACCATGCCGTACCAGTGTAGGTAGATTTCCCGAATGATCGATATGAGCATGAGTGAGGATGACAACGTCAATATCTGAGGGCATAAAGGGAAATTGTTCGTTTTCCTCCAGCCAGGTATCCTTTTCGTAATCTAAACCGCAATCTATTAAA
>NZ_JBBJNI010000169.1:0-8262 GCF_037719425.1 Daejeonella sp.
AAGTTGAATATTCCCTTTCCTGCATAAACAAAGCTCCTCCCAGTATTGAGCAGTTAACTGCGATCAGGGGCAGGAAGATACCGAGTGTAGCGTACAAGGCGGGAGCGTACTTTTCAACTACCATTTCAACAAGCTGCGTAATAGAGGCGATCGTCGCTATGAACATAATAAAGCTGAGGAAACTCAGATCAACAGTTGCAAAATCATCAGATAACCAGGTCAGTGCGCCAGCTTTAAGCAGATATTTTTCCAGAATGTAACATACAGGCACAGACACAACCAGTACGAAAATAACTGCCACACCTAAGCCCACAGCGCTCTTAACTGTTTTGGAGATGGCCAGGTACGAACACATCCCCAGGAAATAGGCGAAGATCATGTTCTCAATAAAAATAGCCTTGATAAATATATTTACGTGATCCATGTTGTTATCATTTAGTTTCTATTAGATTTTTATTGCGACTCCGTTGTATCCAGATAATAATGCCAACTATGATCAAGGCCATTGGCGGCATGATCACGAGACTGTTGTTAAAATAGCCCATATCATAAAGTGATTGCGGAATAACGCGATAGCCCATAAGCTCGCCTGTCCCGAAGACTTCGCGGATCACGGAAACAATAATCAGTATCAGTCCGTATCCCAAACCATTGCCTATACCATCAATAAATGATGGCCATGGCTTGTTTGCCATGGCATAGGCTTCGAGCCGTCCCATAATGATACAATTCGTAATAATTAAACCAACAAATACCGAGAGCTGCTTGCTAACATCGTAGACAAAAGCCTTCAATACCTGATCGACAAGGATTACCATTGCGGCTACAATCGTAAGCTGTACAATTATCCGGATCCTGTTCGGGATAATATTTCTTATCAAGGATATCGCCATATTGGAGAATGCACAAACTACCAACACCGCAAGGGCCATCACTATGGAAGGTTTTACCTTTACTGTCACAGCTAGTGCTGAGCAAATGCCCAATACTTGAACCGTGATCGGATTATTATCGTTCAAAGGGTCGAAAAGCAACCGCTTATTCTTCGGTGAGAACAGGGGCTCTGCCGGTTCTTTGATCTTTTTAGTCGGGCTGATAGTTTCGTTAGCCATAAAACTCAATTTTATTATGAGGATTTTACTTTCTTAAAATAAGGCACATAATTGCTCAGGGTTCGTTTAACCATCTCACTCACTCCATCACTAGTGATAGTAGCTCCGGACACCGCGTCAACACCATGGGTGTTGTCGTCTGGCGCTCCTCCTTTAACAGCTTTTACCGAGACAAACTTGCCGCCCTCGTCGAATATTTTTTTGCCGATGAACTGCTTCTGAAAAGCTTCAGTTTCTATTTCTGCCCCAAGACCCGGAGTCTCACTTTTGTGGCCGAAGCTTACACCATAAACTGTATTCATGTCGCCCTGCAGGGCAATATAACCCCATATAGGGCCCCATAACCCTTTGCCCCGCACTGGGATAATGTAAAACGCCTGCTTGTCTTTATGACAAATAAATAAAGGGAACAGCTCTTTGTCGGCATCACCAGTTTTAGCTTTGTCGAGCTCCTTTTTGAGATCGATATCAAATGCTGGTGTCCCGCCGGTGACCGCTTCACCGCTTTTATTCAGCACTATTTGTTCAGTAATGTACTGCGCGAATATCTTTTCAGCTTCTTTTGGATTCGTTTGTATGCTTACACTGCTGAGGATATTCTCCATTTTTTCTATTCGCACATTACGTTGCTGATAGGGTCCCAGGCTGATAGCGGCTATCGAAAGCAAGACAGCTACAATGACTACCATGACAGATGAGAAAATAAAAGTGGCTTTGTTACTGTCTTTATGCATTTTGTAATGACTTGGTACGTTTTAATCTTTTCTTGATATTTGCCTCGATCACAAAGTGGTCGATCAAAGGAGCCATAACATTCATGAATAGTATGGCAAGCATCATTCCTTCCGGATACGCGGGATTAAACACCCGGAATAGGATTGCAAACAATCCTATTAAAAATCCATAAATATATTTCCCCTTGTTTGTTTGCGTAGCGCTGACAGGATCTGTGGCCATAAATACGGCTCCGAATGCGAAACCCCCGAGAACAAGGTGATGGACCGGACTGATCTGCATTAGAGTGGTTGTGCCGAAGAAATTAAATATAGCTGCCATTACAAATCCCCCCACAAATACACTTAGCATGATTCTCCAGCTGCCGATCCCAGTATATAGTAAAATCAATGCTCCTATTAAACAAGCCAGAGCAGACGTCTCACCAACCGATCCGGGTATTGTGCCGATGAAAGATTCCCATACTCCGGGTATTTTGTCTCCAAACCCTGCTGCAGCATCACCCAGCGGAGTGGCGCCACTGTACCCGTCAACTAAAGCTTGCCCGTTGGGCCGGCTCGTATTTATCCACACTTCATTACCGGACATTTTGGTTGGATAGGCAAAAAAGAGAAATGCTCTTGCGGTGAGTGCCGGATTAAGAATATTCATTCCCGTACCTCCAAAAACTTCTTTGCCAATGATCACGGCGAATACAGTTGAAACCGACACCATCCAAAGGGGAACATCCACCGGCATGACGAGTGGGATTAGCATACCTGAAACAAGAAAGCCCTCATTTACGGTGTGTTTCCGTATGATAGCGAAAATGAATTCGACCGTCAAACCCGACACATAAGACACTATTACTAAAGGAAGAACTTTGGAGGCGCCGAAAATGAAATTATCTATTAAACTTCCTTCTAGGCCGATTGCGAGGTTGCGCTGGTATCCTGTATTCCACATTCCGAACAGCAGGCATGGAACTAAGGACAGTACCACCAATATCATTGTACGCTTGAGATCTATAGCATCCCGGATATGGGTACCACGCGCAGCGGTAGTATGCTCCGGTACGAAAAGGAAGGTTTCAAACGCGTTGAAAGCAGGGTAAAACTTTTCAAGTTTTCCGTCCTTTTCAAAGTGGGGTTTAATTTTATCTAATAATTTTCTAAGTGCTTCCAAAAGAAAATATGCTAGTGATAAAAAATATGGCTACCCGCCCGTTTAGTCTGTCTGTGTGTGTTCGGCTATGCTATCAAGATATTGTCGTTAGTTTTTAAGGATCTCAGTAAAATATATATAATCGGTTTGATAAGTTAAATCAACCTAACTGAATTCACTCTGTATGATGTCCAGTCCCCGGCGCAAAATTTCCTGCGACTTTATTTTGGATGTGCAAACGAACTCACATAGAGCAAAATCTTCTTCCACCACCTCGTAAATCCCCAATTTTTCCATCTGTTCAATATCTTCAATAAGAATTGACTTTAATAGCTGAACAGGATAGATATCCATCGGAAAAACCTTTTCATATTGTCCTGTAATCACGAAAGGGCGTTCTTCGCCATGCAGGTTTGTATTCAGTTCATGCTTCTTCGTAGGGCTAAGCCATGAGAAAAAGGTCCGTGAAACACTGAACTTGTTTAGCCCGGGACTCAGCCAACCTAAGAATTCTGCTTGATTTCCCTCAGGTATTACTGTGATCTGTGAGTCATAAAAACCCAGAAAGCCATCTGGCAAAACCCTTTGACCACTCAGAACACTGCCGCTGATGATCCGGTTTTCACCAGCTTTCAATCCGGCATCTTTTAACAGATTTTTGACACTGCAGCCACCAATTACCTGGTAGTATGCAGGTTTTATGATCTGCGACCCGGCCAGAGTTATTATCTTGCGAGTATCATATATCCCGTTTTCGAATAATTTACCTATTACAATTACATCCTGGGGGTTAACAGTCCAAATGTGTTCGCCTTTATTTAGCGGATCGATGTGATGGATCTGAACACCAATATTCCCAGCAGGATGCGGTCCGGAAACCTTATTCAATTCAATTCCATTAAAGTTGCCGAAAGACGGAGAGTTCAACTCTGTATGTATATTAAGATGAACTTTTCCGTCAGTTAATTTTTGTAAGACATCGAGTCCCGTCTGGAAAAGGCTCTCCTTCCCATTTAATACAAAATCAATATCGGGAGCCAGTGGGTTTGTATCAAACGCAGAAATGAAGATCGATTTTGGGATATTGTGCGGATTGGCTACTGTGCCGAACGGTCGCTGACGTATAAAAGGCCACACCCCACTTTTTAATAGATGTTCAATCAGGCTTTCCCGGTTAAGGTCAGTTAATGAGATAACTCCATGATCAAGATACTTTATTTCCCGGTCGGCAAGGATCCTAACCTCAAGGATCTTTCTCTTGTCGGCCCGGACTATACCAACAACTTCACCGCTTACAGGAGAACAGAACTTAATGCTCTCATTGTTCTTATCAAATAAAAGGGGGGATCCTGCTAATACTTCATCGCCTTCTTTAACCAGAAGTTTTGGACTAAGGCTGACAAAGTCACCGGGACAAACAGCAAAAGTTTCGGGATGTGGTAGATTTGATATTGATTTGTCGGCTTCGCCAGCCAGTTTTATATTTAAGCCCTTATTGATTTTAACATACCCTGACATACAGTAAATTTAAATGCAATTTCTATATACAATGAACGCAAAGTTTCTGCTCAACAAGTTTAAGACTCACGCTGGCAATTCTAAATCTTATTCCAATATACAGGTTTTAATAAAAAGAATATGATTCTGAAATAAATTTTAATTTCACAATAAAATAATTATTTTTAATAAGACGGCCGATATCAAGAAGTAATGTTTGAGATTTAGCCTTTGCCAATTAGACTACCGTATTAAATTAAATTGCTAATCCGTCTTATAGATAATAATATTTATATACTCTACGAAGATTTTCATTAATTAAAATTACATTATGGGAGCAGTACAAAGTATTTTAAAGGCTAAGGGTGGTGCCACGTTTTCTATCGCGCCCGATACAATTGTTTACCGCGCGCTCGAGATCATGGTCGAAAGAAATGTAAGCGCTCTGGTTGTAATCGAGAATGACAGGCTTGTGGGAATATTCTCTGAGAAAGATTATGCAAGAAAGGTGATTCTGAAAGGAAAGGCCTCAAAACAGACGAAGATCAGAGATATTATGTCAGCCAATCTTATTACTGTAAGTCCGTCCAGTTCAATTGATGAATGTATGCAGCTCATGACGAATAACTTTATACGCCACCTGCCTGTACTCAAGGATGATCAACTCGTCGGCATCATCTCGATTGGCGATGTGGTGAAACACATTATTGACGAGCAGAAATTCATCATTCAGAATATGGAACAGTATATCGGCGGAAACTGATGCCTAGGTGCGGGGGTTGACTGATAGTTTTCTTCTACGTAACAACTTCTTCCTGTTTAGTAAAATATTTTTGTTTAACCTGCTTAAAAAAAAATATCCGGATATGCCAGCAATTACCGACGCCACGAGAACTGAGAATTTTGCTCCAAGCTGATACTCCATGCTTCTAAATGACAACAATGCAATAAAAATTGACATTGTAAAGCCTATTCCAGCCAGCATGCCCAAGCCAAAGATGTGCTTCCATGTTGATTGAGAAGGGAGCGCAGAAAATCCAAGCCTAACTGATAGCCACGAAAACAGCGTTATCCCAATCGGTTTTGCTATAATCAATCCTCCGAGTATTCCCAGGCCCATCGGGCTCAGTAGCCCATCTACCATGTTGCTTTCGAATTTTATATTGGTGTTAGCCAATGCAAATATCGGCATGATTAAGAAGTTGACAGGCCGAACCAGCATGTGCTCAAGCTTTTCCAAAGGTGAAGTGTTTCTTCCTTTATTTGTTGGAATTGTCATCGCCAGAAGAACTCCAGCGATAGTGGCGTGTATTCCGGAATGATGTACGAAATACCAGAGAAATATCCCAGGGATGATATAGAAGAACAATTTCTTTACTCCAAGGCGATTTAGTAGTACCAGAAATGCCATTATACCTGCCGCATAGAGCAACTGCGCCAGATGCAATTCATCGGTGTAAAAAAAGGCGATTACAAGGATTGCGCCGAGATCGTCTACAATAGCCAGCGCGGCAAGGAATATTTTTAGTGATGGAGGTACCCTTTTGCCTAAAAGAGAAAGAACGCCCAACGCAAAAGCGATGTCGGTAGCCATAGGAATTCCCCAGCCGCTCGAGGTTGCAGTATTTGAATTAAATAGTGAATATGCCAGGGCCGGCAATACCATACCCCCTAACGCAGCAAATATTGGCATCGCTGCCTTTCTTGGCGACGAAAGCTCCCCCTCTATAATCTCTCTTTTAATTTCAAGTCCAACCAAAAGAAAGAAGACTGCCATTAGTCCGTCATTTATCCAGGCTGCAAGAGAGTATTCAATGCTGAAAGTTTCGCTTGAATAACCAATAACAAGTGACAGAAGATCTTCGAATTTCTTTCCCAGGGTTGAATTGGCGACAGAAAGTGAGATAACCACACAAAGAAGCAGGATTATCCCGCCAATTTGTTTTGATCGGAAGAAATTCCGGAACGTTTTTAACTTAATTCCTTTAGACATTGCGCGAAAATACTAAAATCTTTCAGGGTTACTTGGCAAGCAGGCGTCTATTTCCCGGAGTTTACCGCTATCTTCGGATACGATTTAATCCCTGCTGCCTAGCTGTTAGCAGCTTAAGTTTGGCATAAAGATGTTACAAGAATAGTTCAAGATTACCCTTCCCCTGACGGACGATTTCAAACTCCCCTTCACTGCAGTCCACAACGGTCGAGGGTTGATTGTCTCCGAAGCCCCCATCAATTACCAAATCCACCAAATCCTGATACTTCTCATAGATCAAGTCCGGGTCTGTGGAATACTCTACGATCTCGTCATCATCATGGATGGAAGTAGACATTATTGGATTTTCCAGCATCTTTACGATGCAGCGCGCAATACTGTTATCGGGGACACGGATACCCACAGTCTTTTTATTAGAGCTTAAAAGCTTCGGAACATTCTTGCTTGCATTAAAAATAAAAGTAAAGGGGCCCGGCAGGGCTTTTTTAAGAATACGATAGGTTTCGTTATCTATTGGTTTCGTATAATCTGAAATATGGCTAAGGTCGTAACAGATAAATGAGAAGTTTGCCTTTTCAGGTTTTATTCCCCTTATCTTACATATCCGCTCGATAGCCCGTTGATTGGTTATATCGCAGCCAAGGCCATAAACAGTATCCGTAGGGTAGATAATGACGCCCCCTTTTTTAAGAACATCAACCACCTGCTGTATCATTTTCTCATTCGGATTCTCAGGATATATTTTGATAAGCATATTTAAAAGTACTAAATTAAAGTACTGCTAAGACAACATCTGATCTGTTGCCTTGTTCAAAAGAAACAGAATTGACCTATGACATATAAAATTCCTGACTCCACCCGTATCGGGCACATTCATTTGAAAGTAGCTGACATCGAACGCGCGCTTTCATTTTATCATGAACTCCTGGGCTTTGAAATTACCCAGCGTTACGGGGATCAGGCGGTATTTATATCTGCTGGCGGATACCACCATCATATAGGCTTAAACACATGGTATTCGAAGAATGGCCCGCCTGCGCCCAAGCATTCGAGCGGCCTATTTCATACAGCGATTCTGTACTCAGAAAGAAAGGAGCTTGCGGCAATTCTAAAGCGGCTGTTGGATGCCGGCTATCCTTTAACGGGCGCATCCGACCACGGGGTTTCTGAAGCATTATATCTGGACGATCCCGATGGGAATGGGGTAGAATTGTATTGGGATAAGCCACGGGAAGAATGGCCCGTTGATCAGCATGGCAACCTGATGATGACGACAGAGAGCTTAGATCTGGAAGAGTTGTTGAGTATTATTCAGAGTATGGAATAGATTATTAGGAGGTTCCCGTCTGCCTGCCGGCCAGGCAGGCTTTCGCTCAATGTCATTAAGTTAAGGGACGGGAGGTTCCCACTTTGGTGGGAATGACAGGCGTTTAGTAGAATGGACAAATTTGCGGTCACAAGTTGTGACCGCAAATTGGATATGTGTTTACCGAATATGTTGTTCTGATGTTGTCCCTCTAAAACTCAGGTCCCCTTAAACGAAGTTCCGATTGCCAGTAAAACAAATCCGACCAAAACCAGCATAAAGCTGTATTCTGATAAGTAATTCACCGCGACTAAGTGCCCGACAATGCCGAGGATACCTACGATAAGAGCAATTGCCCAAAGAATTTTGTTTGGTGCTGATGGTTTCATAATGTGTTGCGTAAGGATTAGGTTACATCCCGGTCTAATCCATCATCCATGGAATTAACCGAAACAATAAGTAAGATAGGAATAAAA
>NZ_JBBJNI010000170.1:0-8142 GCF_037719425.1 Daejeonella sp.
AACCTGAGCAAGGAGTATGAGCGTTTGCTGCTCGATATCCCGATGATGAACAAGAAATTCTCCGTGATCTTCACCCCTGCCGACCAGGATAAAATTGCTGCTAACTCGCCGGAACTTGCTTTAAAAGCCACAACTGAAACAAAGGCAGTTGCCGGTTTTACTGCAACAAAATATGAGGTGATGGAGAAAAAAAGCAGCCAGTCCTCAACCGCATGGTTTACAAAAGAAGTGGAGCTCAGTACTCAAAACCCGCTGACCCGCTACTTCGAAAAAGGTTTCGGTTTCCCGGTAGAATTTACGTCTTACATGAACGGGCTTAGCATTAAAGCAACCCTGAAAGAAGTTAAGGCTGAACCGGTGCCTGCCGGATCTTTCACTGCAAGCAAGGATCACGAAGAGATCACTTTTGAGCAACTGATGCAGATGCAAGGGGGGAAATAGAAGAACGAGGTTAATTTAAAGATCTAACCGCAGAGAGCGCAGAGTTCAGGCGCAGAGAACGCAGAGTTTAGGACTTAGCGCCTTTGCGCAGACCTTTGCGCTCTTTGCGTTTAAAAAACAATTCCCCAAAATTCCTACCTTGCCTCCATGTTAAAAACCTTCCTCGTTTTTTTCCGCTTCTACTTATTCTGGATGCTGTTCTTTGCGCTCGACAGACTGGTTTTCCTCATCTTCTTTTCCGATAAATTAAGAGCCGTAAGCTTTGGCGAAAAGGCTGCTACCTTCTGGTATGCCCTCAGGCTCGACTCTGCAATGGTAGCTTATATTTCGGCTATCCCGCTCATCTTTTATATCATCTTCCTGTTTTTAAAGCACAGCTTACTGCCCCGCCTTGCTGCTAAAATTTATGTGATCGTGCTGCTGGTGATCTTCGTGTTTGTCGGCGGCTTCAATTTCAATTTATACCGGGAATGGGGCAATAAGATCAATTACCGGGCACTGGATACGGCTTTTAATTCAACAAAAGAAGCCATTGCCTCCAGCGGGTCGCAGCCCATATTCCTGTCTGCCTGTGTTGTTCTGGCGATGTTCCTGATCTGCCTTTTCCTGTCCAATCTGATCATAGATTATAAGATCGCCGACAGGCAAAAACCTCTTTTAAATAAGATCGTTGGGAGCTTTATTGCAATTGCCCTGCTGGTTCTGGTTGCCCGCGGCGGCTGGCAGCTAACGCCCGTTAATCAGAGCATGGCTTATTTCTCCAATGAGACCATCCTAAATCATGCGGCTGTTAATACCGAATGGAACCTGCTGCAGGATATCATCAATAATAAATTCGCGACTAAAAACCCTTATAGATACTATACCGATGAGGAATCTGAAAAGATCGTCAGCGAGCTGTTTCCTAAAGCCACGGTTGAAACAGTCCCGGTACTAACAACACAGAAACCCAATGTCGTCCTCATCATTGTCGAGAGCTTTACCGCAGCCCTGATCGAGAATCTTGGCGGGGAAAAGGGTGTTGCTCCCAACATGACAGCGCTGAGCAGAGAAGGCCTGCTCTTTACAGATATCTACGCTGCTGGCGGCCGGACCGACAAGGGCGTGGTCGCAACCTTGAGTGCCTTCCCTTCCCAGGCTATCCGAACCATCATGAAGCAGAACGATAAGCAGGAAAAGCTGCCCGCTCTTGCACAGGATTTTCGTAGGAACGGGTACAGCACCTCCTTCTACTATGGCGGAGAAAGCGAGTTCTTTAATATGAAATCATATATCCTCGGGCATGATTATGAACGCCTGGTGGATGAGCATTCTTTTGATAAAAAGGATATGAACTCCAAATGGGGAACCTACGACCATATGGTGTTCCGGAAAAATGCCGCTGATCTGGATACGGAAAAGAAGCCTTTCTTTTCTACAATTCTAACCCTGACCAATCACGAGCCTTTTGAAATTCCGGGAACGCCAAAGTTTAAGGGTGAGGATGTCGACAATAAATACCGCAGCACTTTCTTTTACACCGATTCCTGTATCGGCGCTTATGTGAAAGAAGCTAAAACCAAAGACTGGTACAAGAACACTTTATTCATTGTGATTGCCGATCATAGTCACCGCCTGCCCGGCACCATCTCGGAATATGAGGCGAAGCGCTATCACATCCCGTTATTATTCTTTGGTGATGTTATTAAACCGGAATACCGCGGCACAGCCATCAATAAAACCGGCAGCCAGACCGACCTTGCCGCTACTTTGCTGAGTCAGCTGAAAATGGATCCTTCCCGGTATCAATGGAGCAAGGATCTGCTCAACCCCCAAACCAAAGAATTCGCTTTCTTCAACTGGGATAATGGTTTCGGCTTTGCCGCAAACGGGCAGGTGGTGTCATTTGATAATGTTGGGAAGAGGATCATTTTGAGGAAGAATGACAGGGACAAGAGTAAAGATGAGGAGCTCACCCGTTATGGGAAGGGTATGATGCAGAAGGTGTTTCAGGAATATTTGAATTATTAGGAGAGTCCAACTGCCAATCCGCCAACAATTCAGCCTGCTTCAGTACAGTCTCAATCGCCTTCTGCTGCATATCTGGTGGATAGCCATATTTATTTAAAGTACGCCTGACGATCACCATCAATTTTGCTCTTGCGCTTTCGCGGATAGCCCAGTCGATGGTCGCGTTAGCTTTTACTTTTTCTGCAATCTCGCGAGCGATTAAGCGCAGCTGTTCATCTCCGAGGACTTGAACTGCACTATCGTTAATTTCGAGCGCATTATAGAAGGCTACTTCTTCCGTTGAAAGTCCTAAACGTTCGGCTTCCTTGTCGGATTCTGTGATCTCTTTGGCGAGGTTGATTAGTTCCTGGATAATTTCGGCGGTACTGAGCAGATTGTTCTGGTATTTGAGAATTGAAGACTCCAGCATTTCCAGCAAAGCCCGGCTCTTAACCAGGTTGGTTTTAGTGCGGGTCTTAATTTCATCGTTCAGAATCTTTTTAAGAAGCTCCAGGGCCAGGTTCTTATGTTTCATGCCCTTTATTTCGAGCATAAATTCATCTGACAGAACCGAAATCAACGGCTTTCTGATACCGGCCGCGTCAAAAATATCTACCACCTGATCGGAGCTTAAAGCCTCGTCTACTATTTGCTTAATGGCGCTGTCCGTTTCGGCATCCGGGTTTACCCCTATTACACTTTCAAACTTAGTTAAGCGCGATTTTACTGCCTGGAAAAATGCGATTTCACCCTTTAAGGCCATGGCTTCCTCATCAGGCACTGCAAGTGCAAAGGCCTGACTCAGGAGCGTGACTTCTTTGATAAATCGTTCCTTACCATCCGGGAGGCCGAGCACGTGTTCTTCTGCCTGTAATATCACCGCAAGTTTTTCCTGTGGCGCTCCGCTAAAAAAACGGTTATAATTAAACCCCGCTAAACCGGAATAATAGGCCAATGGCTCCTCAAGTATAATGTCCTTTTTGGTTGAAGATTCCTGTGCGAATAACTGGCGTACCAGCTCTACTTTCTCCAGCAGCATTTCAACAGCTCTTTCCTGGGTATCTGTCGGTTCTCCTTTTCCGCCTGCATCAGAATAAAAAGACAGTGCTTTTTTAAGATCTGTAGCAATGCCCAGGTAATCTACTACCAATCCTCCAGGTTTATCTTTAAATACCCTGTTGACACGGGCAATGGCTTGCATGAGGTTGTGACCACGCATCGGCTTATCGATGTATAATGTATGCAGTGACGGAGCATCAAAACCGGTAAGCCACATATCCCTGACGATGACCAGCTTGAGTGGATCAGCCGGATCTTTCATTCGTTCAGCGAGATCTTTTCGCTCCGATTTGCTTGTCTTTAGTTTCGATAGTAAAGGACCATCATCGCTGGCAGCGGTCATAATTACCTTGATAGCTCCTTTTGCAGGATCTTCGCTATGCCATTCGGGCTTCAGCCTAATAATTGCGTTATACAATTCGGCAGCAATTCGCCGGCTCATTGCCACAATCATTCCTTTCCCTTCAAATACAGACTGACGGATTTCGAAATGGGTAACAATGTCTTTCGCCAGGTTGTTAATACGCCGTTCGTTACCTATAATCGCTTCGAGACGAGTCCATTTGGATTTTGCTTTCTGCGTTTCCGTTAATTCATCTTGCTCCAGTTCTCTGTCGAATTCCGCAATCAGCCGGCGCCCTTCTTCATCCAGGTTTACCTTCGCCAGGCGGCTTTCATACCAGATTTTAACCGTTGCGCCATCGTTAACGGCCTGAGCTATATCGTAAATATCAATGTACTGCCCGAATACCTGCGGGGTATTCACATCGGTACTTTCTATCGGTGTACCCGTAAATCCAATATAGGTGGCGTTCGGTAAGGCATCACGCATGTATTTGGCAAAACCGTAGGCTATCCGTTTTCCAATTACTTCCTTATTGGCATTTTTAACATCAACCAGTTTCGCTTCAAAGCCGTATTGCGTACGATGGGCTTCATCAGCGATCATGATGATATTACTTCGTTCAGAAAGCAGATCATAAGTTTCTTTACCGTCTTCGGCCAGGAATTTTTGTATGGTAGTAAATACAATCCCTCCGCTGGCAACTTTCAGTAGCTCTTTCAGCTTTCCCCGGTTTTCGGCCTGCACCGGGTCCTGCCTCAATAACTGCCGGCATGAAGCAAATGTACCAAAGAGCTGATCATCAAGGTCGTTCCGGTCGGTAAGTACCACCAGTGTAGGATTTTGCATTTGCGCCCGGGTGATGATCTTACCGGCATAGAATACCATACTAAGACTCTTCCCGGAGCCTTGAGTATGCCATACCACGCCCCCTTTTTTAGTTCCGGTACTTGCAGCAGTTACTGTGCTTTCAACCGCCTTATTCACTGCAAAATACTGATGGTAAGCAGCGACCTTTTTTTCGGTGATCAACTGAGTCAGACCTGTCTTCGGATCCTCCCGCTTCGATTTTTCGAACACAATGAAATTGCGGATCAGGTCCAGTAATGTCGCATGGTTAAGCATGCCTTTAATCATAATCTCAAGTTGCGGTGCAAAGCGGGAAGCATCTTTAATGCCATTAGCGCTTTTCCAAACCATATACCTGCCCAGGGCGGAAGTAATGGTTCCGGCTTTTCCCTCAAAACCGTCTGATATAATAGAGAATGCATTGTAAGTAAAGAGAGACGGAATGAGTTCCTGATAGGTTCGGATCTGGTTAAAAGCCCGCTCCACAGTCGCTTTTTCAGATACTGCATTTTTCAGCTCCATTACCACGAGCGGTATACCATTAACAAACAGCAATACATCTGGTCGTTTGCTGTGATTCTTCTCAGAAACCGTGTACTGGTTTACTACAACAAACTCATTATTAGCGGAATCCTCAAAGTCTACCAGGGCTACTTCATAACTGCGCTCATAGCCATCCTGCTGGTAAGGAATTTTAACTCCTTCAACCAGGCAGGTGTGAAAGGTCTCGTTGTTATACAGCAGATCCGGGGAGTATATGCGAAGCACTTTCTGTACAGCTTGTTCCTGTGCACCGCCGGGGATGTGTGGATTTAAAATGGAAACTGCTTTCCGAAGACGTTCTGTTAAAATAATCTGTTCGTAATTCTCCCTTTCCTGACGCTCAGCTCCCGGGGCCAATGCGATCCCATATATGTATTCCCAGCCGAGCGCCTGGAGGCTTTCGATGGCAAGGGTTTCGATATGGGATTCGGTGATGGGTTTCATTGATCCTTATATTTGCTCCAAACGTTAACTGGTTTAGAGTTAAAGAAAATATATACGTTCGTTAAAGTCGAGATATTTTCCATTTAATAATTTATAATCCTTATTTCGCCGTTAATTAATTTAGATAACAAAGAATCTCTCAGCACATTTAGACTGGCAATCTGTACTGTGTTTTGGTAAATTTTTTCATCCATTAAACCAACCTCGCGCTGAAACTTGGCAACATGGTCTGAGTCGAAAATAACATTTTCCAATCTTTTAAAATCATCTTTACCGATAGAGCCAAAAACCGTCCCGGTATCATTATACTGTTTTATCTGCCGCATTAATGATCGCAGTTTATAGTAAGTATAGGAATAATACTTATCATTAAATTTATAACGAAAAGCTGATACCCCTCGTCCTATACTGCAATCCTCAATCGCCATATTCATATCCCCAACCGGCGCACGAACACTTATTAGTGTATCGAATTTTCGAGCATAACGAGTTGCATCAGTCGTATAAATCCTCGGTTCAGGAAAGCGAAATCCAAAATCAGATCTTCCCTGAAAAAACACTATACCTTCCTCATTTTCATTTAGAGTGTCCCCAGCAGGAGATTGCCCCATTGTAAAATCAAATTCATCTTCAATAGTTCCAATTTTGCCACTTTTAATTGACTCCTTTGAATATTTGTCAAACACATTCTCTGCCAACTCTTCCAGCGTTTTATTCTGTCGTTGTAACAAATGTATTTTGTCATCAAGACTACCTAGCGTTGAAGCTATGATTTTCTGCTCTACTACAGGTGGAATTCGCCATTTCGTTGCCTTTAAATGATTCCAATCAGCTCTGGGCATCCGAGTTCCGCCTTCGCCGCCGTTAGCAGTATTTACAAAATCCCAATTAGCGAGAAAATAAAAAAGATAATCCTGATCAATTTCGTCTTTTGCACGAAAAACCCAAATATCCGTAGAACAAATTCCGCTAAATTCAGGTTGGACAACCTTTCGAAAGTAAGGTCTCAGTTTTCCAAATAGGACATCCCCAGATTGAAATAAGAATTTGTTGCTTGTTACGTCCGAAGAACTCCCCACCGAATTTAATCGCAGGGTTTTTTGTCCTATATGTTCAAGCCCTATGTACCTGTAGTGATTAGATCCGTCAGGCGTGTAAGTGTTTTTAATAGGTTCGGTAATTTCTTCTAACCTCAAACTCTTCCACCTCTCATAAAATACCACCCCCACCCGATGGATATGCTCCACCAAATCCGGTTCATTTATCGTATTGTAATTAAGAAGATCTATTTTATAAGGAAGGTTAAGTTCTTCCAGTTGAGCATTCAGGCTCAAAATATCTTTGTGATTAAATTTCCTTCCTTTTACAGCAAGATCTATATCAGAACCTTCTGTAAAACTTCCTTTTGCCCTGGAGCCAAACAGCAATACAGCGTCAACTTTTAAGAGGCTTCCAAAAACATCCTGTATTTGTTTGATACTTTCTTTCGGCAAGCCGGATTTCAACAATACATCATCCATTAACTGAGATAGTCAACTTCAAGGCGGGTTTGCAATTTTATGAACAGGTCGTGGTAAACCGCGGCAATATCTTCCGCAACTTCATTAGCGGTATCTTCATTATAGGTGTGGACAGTAAGTTTGCGGCTATCTACCATGCTAAACCATGTTTCCCCATTGCTTATCAGTTTCCTGTTGTACGCCAGCTTTATCGCGTCTTTGCTGCCCTGAATATTTGTTTCTCCCTGTTCTTCATAATAATCTTTTATAGTATTCCAGGCAAGTTCATAAGTATATTCAAAGCGCTGGATCATTCCTTCCTTTACTATGTCTCGTACAGCGCCCTCGTTATACTCCTCTACCGCTTCTGAGAGTTTTGCGAGTGCTTTCTTATAATTGGCGAATCGCTGTTTCCAGCGTACGTCTTTATTTTCCATCTTCTGTAATGTCTAGTTTTGCCAGGTTAATACGTATTTTTTCATTTAACGCCTCTTCTTCCGCAAATTGTTTCTCCAGTTCAGCCTTCAATTCCAGGAAACGTTCAGCAAA
Source organism: Daejeonella sp. (assembly GCF_037719425.1). Taxonomy (GTDB): domain Bacteria; phylum Bacteroidota; class Bacteroidia; order Sphingobacteriales; family Sphingobacteriaceae; genus Daejeonella. Next base: position 7,717 of record NZ_JBBJNI010000170.1, read on the forward strand.
GTTTACATCGTCTTCTTCGTCGGGCAGGCCAACATAGCGCCCGGGAGTTAATACATAATTCAATCGGGCTACTCCTTCTACCGAAGCACTTTTACAAAATCCCTGAACATCCGCATAATTACCATCCTTATTTCGCCAGTTATGGTAGGTATCAGCTATCTGCTTAATTTCTTCAGGGGCAAGGTCACGGTTTCGGCGGTTTACCAGAAATCCCATGTTGCGGGCATCAATAAACAAGATTTCGTTTTTACGCTCGCGGAAGCCGCCATTAGTCTTATTCCGGGTGAGGAACCACAGACAGGCCGGGATCTGTGTATTTAGAAACAGTTTTGTTGGCAGGTTTACAATACAATCCACTAGGTCGTTTTCGATGAGCTTTTTCCGGATAGCCCCTTCATTATTAGTCTGACTGGTAAGGGCCCATTT
>NZ_JBBJNI010000025.1:0-30752 GCF_037719425.1 Daejeonella sp.
ATTAATTCCTTTCTTTTTTCCGGGGTATCTACAAGCATATAATTATGCTCTGTGTTATCAATGTTCTTTGAAGCCGGAACTTTCTCGGCGTAAGGATCAATTGGTTTTGCAGTGGTAGTGTTACTGGATGCTGACTGGCTGGCAAACATATCCATCTGGCCACTCGTGTTAGTAGCAGCTTTACCATCGTTCACACTAAATTCTTCCCCAAAGACACGTCTTCCCAACGTGCGGAATTCAAGCTCTGCAAATAGAGGCTCAAGTACTTCCCTATTAGGTTCATCAATATGAAGGGCATCTACATCAAGTTCAACCGGGGCGTTCAGCATAATTGTTGCCAATTTTTTTGAGATGAGTCCCTGTTCAGCGAAATTTTCTACGTTTTCGCGAAGTTTTCCTTTTAACTCGTGACTGTTTGCAATGATATTTTCAACCGACCCATACTGTTTGATAAGCTGTTTAGCCGTCTTTTCTCCAACTCCGGGAATGCCAGGAATATTATCAACAGCATCCCCCCATAATCCAAGGATGTCTATAACCTGTTTGACATTTTCAATTTCCCATTTTTCCAGAATTTCTTTTACGCCCAATATTTCCATCCCATTCCCCATTCGCGCGGGTTTATAAATAAAAATATTTTCGGAAACCAGCTGTCCGAAATCTTTATCAGGTGTCATGCAATAGACTGTGAATCCCTCTTTCTCTGCTTTTTTCGCGAGTGTGCCAATAATGTCATCCGCTTCGTAGCCATCAGAAAACACACACGGTATGTTAAAACCTTCGATTAACTTAACGATATAGGGAATAGCGAGAGCAAGGTCTTCCGGCATCGCCTGACGGTGAGCTTTATAATCCGCAAAATCCGTGTGGCGTTCAGTGGGAGCATCGGTATCAAATACCACCGCCATGTGAGTTGGCTGTTCTTTCTTAAGAACCTCAAGCAGGGTATTGGTGAAACCCATGATCGCAGATGTGTTCAAGCCACCAGAGGTAAATCTTGGGCTCTTGCTTAGTGCAAAGTGAGCTCTGTAAATTAGAGCAAAGGCGTCAAGTAGGAAGAGTTTCTTCATTGCGAATGAGGTAATTGTATCAGATCGAAGTCTGGATTTTTTAATCTAAGGCGTTCTCTCAAAGTTAATAAACTAATTAATCTCTGTAGGTCTTATCCTCATTTTGCCAGACAGCCATCAATGTGGTCGTTCACCATTCCTGTGGCCTGCATGTGGGCATAACAAATCGTTGTGCCGAAGAACTTAAACCCGCGCTTCTTCATATCGGCACTGATGCGGTCTGATAGTTCAGTTCGGGCCGGAGCACTTTTGTGATCTTTCATGGAATTCACGATAGGCTTTTTATCGGGAAGAAATCCCCAGATAAAATTTGAGAAGCTTCCGTATTCTTGCTGAATATCCAGGAACAAACGCGCGTTGTTAATTGCGGCTTCAATCTTTTGGCGATTTCGGATGATGCCACTGTCCTGCATTAAATGCTCAACATCAGTTTGAGTAAACTTCGCCACTTTTTTGGCATCGAAACTTGCAAAAGCATTACGATAATTTTCACGTTTGCGTAATACAGTGATCCAGCTAAGGCCAGCTTGAGCGCTCTCCAAAACCAAGAATTCGAATAAAATTTTGTCGTCATAAACAGGCTTTCGCCATTCTTCATCATGATATTTAACGTACAGCGGGTCGGTACCACACCATCCGCATCGAACTACAACGTGTTCTTCTTTCATTGCCTGTTATTACAAATAAGCGTTTAACTCAGATCGAGGGACCGGCACCCAGTTCATCCCAATACTCAACAGCCCTTCTGTAATGTGGGATTACGATAGAGCCACCAACCAGATTCGCGATCATGAAAATTTCGTTCATTTCCTCAGTATTTACGTCTGCTTCATGGCATTTGCCAAGATGATATTTAATACAATCATCGCATCTCAATACCATGGAGGCTACAAGTCCGAGCATTTCTTTGGTTTTTACATCCAATGCTCCTTCGGCGTAGCTTGTTGTATCCAGGGCAAGGAAACGCTTTATGTTTGTATTAGCACTGTCCAGGATGCGGTCATTCATCTTAGTGCGGTAGTCATTAAACTCTTCTACTAATTTTCCCATTTGTTTATCATTTTGACTCTAAAGTTCAAGTTCGATAGCCGGATCCCAAAATAAGATTTTGAAATCCTTGACTCCATCATTTACAATTTTGATTCCTTCGTTTTCCAAAAGCTGCTGCATCATATCGGGAGCCCCGAAATGAAACTTTCCTGTAAGAAGGCCATTTCTGTTTAACACCCGGTGAGCCGGAACGGGAGGAACAGCTGTACCGGCCGCATTCATAGCGTAGCCAACCATTCGTGCAGATCCCTTTGCTCCAAGATAGGAAGCAATAGCTCCGTATGAGCTAACTCGCCCAGCCGGAATGAGCCTGACAACCTGGTAAACCTGATCGTAAAAACTCATCTCTTCCATTATGCGAAGTTAAATTTCAGGTAATTGATGCTTTTATTAGATGCAAGATACTTCTTCTCATAATAGGTTTTGATAGAAAGAACCTCATCAGCAAACTCAGAATTGTACAGGTCTGCAGTGTTTATTTGCAGCTCAAATCCCGGCTCACTGACTTGCTTAAAAGTATACAGATATAATGAATCGCTGTCTGTTTTCAGGTGAACCGATCCGGCGTTTTTAAGGATGATTTTATACATTGAAAGAAACCGGGGTGAAGTAAGCCGTTTCTTTTCGCGGCTAATTTGAGGCTGCGGATCCGGGAAGGTTACCCAAATATCACTGATTTCGTTTTCACTAAAATAATCCAGAAGATTCTCAATCTGAATCCGCAAAAATGCAACATTTTCAATACGATCTTCAAGTGCTGTCTTAGCGCCACGCCAAATTCGGTTTCCTTTGTAGTCTAATCCGATGAAGTTTATCTCCGGAAATAGTCTGGCTAAATTGACCGTATATTCGCCCTTCCCACAGCCCAATTCTAATACTACCGGATTATTATTATTAAAGTGTTTAGTTGACCACTGGCCCTTAAGCTCTTTGCCATCTTCAAGTTCAATGACATTATTAAACGCGGTTATCTCGGCAAAGCGCCGTAATTTATCCTTACCCATTTCTTATTATTAAAACTTGTAAAAATAGTTTTATCTTCGCATCATTAGTATAAACAGGTGGAAAAGAGAGCCAAAATATATATCGCAGGTCACCGGGGAATGGTAGGTTCGGCGATTTTTAGAAAGCTCAAGCGGGAAGGCTTTAGTAATTTAATTACACGAAGCTCTAAGGAACTCGATCTCAGGGACTCTAAGCAAGTCTCGAATTTTTTTGCTGCGGAGCAACCCGAATATGTCTTCTTAGCAGCAGCAAAAGTAGGTGGGATTATTGCGAATAAGACATACAAAGCAGATTTCATTTATGAAAATCTGGCGATCCAAAACAATGTAATCCACCAAAGTCACATCAATGACGTTAAGAAACTAATGTTTTTGGGGTCAAGTTGTATTTATCCCAAAATGGCTCCTCAGCCTATAAAAGAAGAATATATATTAACGGGCACACTGGAATCTAGCAACGAGCCTTATGCTATTGCAAAAATAGCTGGTATCAAAATGTGTGAGGCGTACCGGTCTCAATATGGACGTAATTTTATATCCGTGATGCCAACGAATTTGTACGGATATAATGATAACTATCATCCGCAAAACTCACATGTTCTTCCTGCGTTAATTCGCAAATTTCACGAAGCAAAATTGAGCTCAGCGCAGCAGGTGACTGTCCTTGGAACGGGAACTCCGTTAAGAGAGTTTTTATTCTCGGATGATTTGGCTGACGCTTGTTTTTTTCTCATGCAAAATTATGATGAGCCACAATTGATAAATATTGGCACGGGAAAAGACCTGTCAATAAAAGATTTGGCTTTACTTATCAAGAATATAACCGGCTATGAAGGACATATTAAATTCGATTCTTCAATGCCTGACGGCACTCCAAGAAAGCTGTTGGATGTTTCGAAATTGCATTCTTTAGGCTGGAAGCATAAGGTTGATTTGGAGAACGGAATTAAAATAGCATATGAAGATTTTAAAAAAAATGTCTTCACATCAGCCTAGCTATCACAGCAACTGATTAAAATAAAAAAACCCATCTCAAATATGCTTAGGATGGGTTTTTCTTTTAATATGTTTCACTATCGGGAGGAATACCATAATCTGGTAGGACAGGTACTTTCCTCGTTTTTGGTCTCGGACTCTTTATCCAGTGCGTAACCTTATCAATGATGTCAGTGATGCTATCTTTGTTTACATTCTTCGCAGCCTTTTGAGATACCATTGCGACAACAGATTTCATCAGAAATCCTGACTGCGGAAAGAGAAATCTGTTTAAGGCGAGAGGAAGGCCAAGCCTGAAAATATTCGTCACCCAGTCTTTATCTTTATGTTCTTTTTTTGTCAGGTCTTCTGGGTCGTCTCCAAACATCTCAATAAAGAAATCGCTGATTTTGTTGTAAACTAAAACTGGAAAATGTAGACGGGCTTTAATTCTGGCAGTAACCTTTGTAAGCTCAATCTCCTGATTGACGCGTTGTGCACGCAAGCGATTTAGCTCGGTGCATAGCTCGTGAAGATTTTCGATTTTAGGCCTCATGTTTTTTTTCTCTAAAGAACTTTTTAATTGCGGCATTAATAATGTGTTTCTCCACATATTTATCTTTTACCGCATAGAAAACTATCGCCATCAAGAAGTAAAAACCGGTAACAATTAGAAAACCAGAATAAGTGTTGCCAACAACTTCGGATAGATAAAATCCGGCGGCAAGGCTTCCAAAAAGGACGCCAAGCACACCAAAAAGAAGAACAAGACCATCGGTAGCTAAATTGGCAAATAGTTGAGAGCCCTTTTCAACGGCCGAAAGAATAGCAATTTCTTTGCGAACGTCTACATACTCTTTTACTTTACCTATTATTTCCCTGGCATCCAGTTCTTTTTCTTCCATTTTTAATAAAATTGATTATGATTGAGCATTGCTGAGATTTTTCTCGGTTTTGCTTGCTACACCTGAAGCCGCTTTACTCACAGTTTCCTTTGCAGCTACGTATTCTTCTTCAGCACCTTTTAACTTGCTTTTTATTGACTCAACCACTTTATCCTTAAATTCGCTAAGGTTGCCGATCTCGTCTGCTGCACGATCCCTTATACTATCGCCAAGGTTTTTTAATGAATCATTTAACTTATCACGTGTTCCAGATCCTTTTTCAGGGGCAAACAATAGCCCTATAGCAGCTCCTGCGGCTAATCCTGCGAGCATTGCTGCCAAAATTTTTGAGTTGTCCTTCATGTTAATAATTTTAAGGTTAATATTTATTGTTAATAATACAAATCAACCGTATAAACTGTTTTTAATTATTCATCTTCACCTGATTTCAGCTTTTCTAACCTTTCGCTAGCTAGCTTGCTGGTTTCATAGATCCTTATCGTGAGTATGAAGTAAGACAAAAGCAAGGGGCCGAAAACCAGCCCAAGAATTCCGAATATCGGTATCCCTATGATAACTCCTACAACCGTGATGATGGGATGAGTATCAGATACATTTTTAGCAATGATCAGCCGGATAACATTGTCGATATTAATAATCACAATAAGACCCCATAGTAACAGCCCCCAGCCGCCTGACGTATTACCGCTGGCCATAGCAATAAGCGCCGCTGGAACGAAAACAACAGGAGCTCCAACTACAGGTAAAAACGACAGGAAAGTTGATATCACTCCCCAAAATATTGGATCGGGAATATCGAACATAAAAAAACCGATACTTACCAGTGCACCCTGAACAATGGCTATAAATCCTTGCCCCAGTACGTTCGAGTAGGTGGTCATTTTTAATTCTGTCGCAAACTTTAACGCGTTCTGTTCTCTGAACGGAGCATATTTAAGCAAGCCGGCCTCAAACTGTTGCTTTTGAACAAACATAAAGTAGAGCAGGAAATACATTACAACGAGTCCAAGCACAATGTTGGCAGCGCCGCTCAGCACCGACGGGAATAATTCCTCTGCTACCTGGTTCATTTTCTCCATTGCTTTATCGAAAAGATCCGGCTGGTCGATCTTTGCGCCTATAAAATCATCGATTTTATGCATTAGGTTTTTTATCGCGATAGGATCGTCCTGAAATTCAGAAACTTTATCGATAACCAATACGCTTAGGGTTAGGAAAGGAAGTACAATGATAACCAGAGAGAGAAATATAATCAGGGTAGCAGCAATCCATTTCTTCATATTCCATTTCTCAACGAAAAAAGTAAAAATGGGAACCAAAATAGTATATAGAACGATAGTGCTTAACAAGGTGCCAGCAATGGTACGTAATGAATAGAGTACGAAACATCCTAAAATTATCAGGATGGCTAATACAATTGTATTTCGTTGCTTATAGCTATAAATGGACATACTAACTTTGCTTATAAAAAAACCCTGCTATCATAACAGGGTTTTTATATTTTGTTTTATCCGAATTGAAATTAATCTAAATTAATAGCCTTCATTTTATTATAAAGCGTCTTCCTGTCTATATTAAGAATTTTAGCTGCTTTGGTTTTATTGAAATTAACCTCTTTGAGAACCTTAAGAATTGTCTCGTATTCAGCCTCCATCGCGGCATTCTTCAAGTCATGTCTGTTATTATTGACATTGACATTAGCTTCAAATGTGCTTTCAATTGCCGATACCTTAGCGAAAGTCGATATCTCAAGCGGCAATGCTTTCAGTAAGATTTCTGAGCCTTCTGTAAGTAAAGTCGCTCTTCTAATCACATTTTTCAATTCCCTTACGTTTCCCGGCCAGTTATAAGTCATAAAGCAGTCCACTACTTCCGGAGAGAAGTCGGTGACATTTCTGTTCAGCTCACTATTTGCAACCCTTAAGAAGTGTTCAGCGAAAGTGATGATATCCTTACCTCTTTCTCGTAGTGGCGGTATGGTTATGCTGAACTCGTTAAACCGATGGAAAAGGTCTTCTCTGAACCTGCTTTTTTGAATGGCATCCATTAGGTTTTCGTTGGTTGCCACAATAATCCTTACATCAAGATCAATTTCTTTAGTGCTTCCAATACGTTTTACCTTACGTTCCTGAACCACCCGTAAGAGAGCGGCCTGGATATCATAAGATAAGTTGCCTACCTCATCAAGAAATAATGTACCGCCGTTTGCCATTTCAAAGTGGCCGATCTTGGTATATAAGGCTCCGGTAAAAGATCCTTTTTCATGTCCGAAAAACTCACTTCCAGCCAGATCTTTGGTTAAAGAACCGCAATCCATCGCAATGAATGGCTTATCTTTTCTGGGGCTGCTTAAATGAATGCTTTTTGCAACTGATTCTTTACCTGTCCCGCTTTCACCGCTTAGGATAACACTGTAATTTGTTGGCGATACCAGCTTAATTTGCCTGATAAGCTCCTGGGAAGCAGCGCTTTTTCCTACTACAAATTCTTCAAGAACGATATCAGAATTCTGATCACGATTCTTATCTGACTCACTTGACGTGCTGACAGGCTGGTTTATTATTTTTTGAGCTTCAATAGCTTTATTAATCGTATTGAGAATTTCGTCGGGGTATAGCGGCTTAGTAATGTAATCGTAAGCCCCCATTTTAATAAGCTCCACAGCCAATTTTATGTCCGAATACCCTGTGATAATAATTACGCCCGTGTCGGGATATGATGTCTTAATTTTACGAAGCATTTCCCTTCCATCGGTGTCTTCTAACCGAAAATCACAAAGAACCAGATGGAACGTCTCTCTTGACATTAGCTCCAACGCATTTGTGCCGTTAGTACTTGTCGCAACTTCGAAACCGTTTCGGGTTAGGAATTTTGACAAAATAAGGCCTATGTTTATTTCATCATCGATAATTAGGATCTTGTTCATAGGGTGAAGAATTCCATAAAACAGGTGCAGGTATCAGGAAACAGTGCAATATAGTAAAAAATAACCGAAATGGGAAATTTTTTCTACACTTTTAGGCCCGTTTTTGACTGAAATTTTTTGTCTGCTAAAGTATTGTTACGTACAGAAAGAGGTGAAAGTTCGGAGATTTTCGGAGTAATTGGATTTGGATAATGGATAAAGACTAAACTTAGTTGCCCGTAAACTCGGCTTTTCTCTTATTCAAGAATGCCTCAACGCCCTCTTTGAAGTCTTCGGAACCAAAACATCGTGAAAACTCTTCGATTTCAATCGCATATCCATTTTTACCGTCGGAAAGTCCGGCGTTGACTGCCCTGATTGCACTTGCTACAGCAAACGGCGATCTGGTTATGATCTTGTTAAGTATCTCTTCTGCCCTTGCCAAAAGCTGTTCTGCTTCAACTACGTGATTAACCAACCCACTGCAATGAGCTTCCTCCGCTGTGACCATGTCGGCCGTCATGATCATTTCAAGTGCGCGGCCTTTTCCGATAAGTTGTGCCAATCGCTGGGTACCGCCATATCCGGGTATGAGCCCCAGGCTGACCTCAGGAAGTCCCATTTTGGCATTGGAAGAGGCAACTCTAATATGGCACGCCATCGCCAGCTCTAACCCGCCGCCTAAAGCAAAACCATTGATAGCCGCTATTACTGGCTTACCTCCATTCTGAATGAAATCAAAAACGTTGTCGTGCCCATCCTTGGCCAACTGCTTACCCTCTTCGACATTGTACGCAGCAAACTCCGAAATATCTGCACCAGCTATGAAAGCTTTAGGCCCAGCACCAGTAATAATAACACCCCGGATGTCCGTGTCGTCAAATGCATCAGACACCGCTTTGTGAAGCTCTGAAAGAGTATCTCTATTTAAGGCGTTTAGCTTGCTTTCGCGATTAATAGTTATCGTAAGAATATGGTTGCGCTTGTCGAGTAGAAGGTTATTCATGATCAAATATGAATTACAGATTAAAGTTGCTGATGATTAAAAGAGGCTTAAAACTGCCTGTTGACTGACACCCATTCTTTGATATAGTTAACAATATCATTAGTAGTAGTTCCAGGCGGAAAAAGCTGGCCAACGCCGATTTCGTTAAGTGTCTTCATGTCGTCTTCGGGAATTATGCCACCCCCCGTTAGTAATACGTCATCAAGCCCTTTCTCTTTCATAAGTTTGGCGATCTTCGGGAAAACAGTCATGTGCGCACCTGAAAGTATCGAGACCCCAATCGCATCAACATCTTCCTGCAAAGCCGCATTAACTACCATTTCAGGCGTCTGGCGTAAGCCGGTATAGATCACCTCCATTCCTGCATCTCTAAGAGAGGTTGCAATAATTTTAGCTCCGCGGTCGTGGCCATCAAGGCCGACTTTTGCGACGAGCACACGTATGGGGCGATTGGAGGTTGTAGGCATGATGTAAAAGTAAGAAGAAATTCGGATTGTGTTTTGCAGGGATAGTAGGCTAATATGGGGTAACGTGTAAAAATGTGCCTGCCGAAACTTAATTTTGCTATTTTTGTACCCTCAAAGTAGATTATGATTGAAGAGAGATCGTTAAATTTTTTGGAAGAGATTATTGAAGAAGACCTTCGCAATGGCAAGAATGATGGCCGTGTGCTTACCCGTTTTCCGCCTGAGCCTAATGGGTATCTCCATATCGGCCATGCAAAATCTATCTGCCTGAATTTTGGGATCGCTCAAAAATATAATGGTAAAACTAATCTCAGATTTGATGATACCAATCCGAGTACCGAAGAAACTGAATATGTTGATAGCATTCGCGATGATATTCACTGGCTAGGATTTGAATGGGATAAGGAACTCTATTCATCTAATTATTTCGATGAACTTTATCAATTCGCAGTCACCCTGATTGGAAAAGGCCTTGCCTATGTTGATGACAGCACTGCTGAGGAAATTGCTGCAGCGAAAGGAACCCCTACTGAGCCTGGAACTCCAACACCTAATCGGAGCCGGAGTATTGAGGAAAACTTGCAGCTTTTTGATGAAATGAAAGCGGGAAAGTATCCGGATGGAGCGAAAGTTTTACGAGCTAAGATCGATCTGGAATCCCCTAATATGCATTTACGCGATCCATTGATGTATCGTATTAAACATGCTCATCATCACCGTACCGGAAATAAATGGTGTGTTTATCCAATGTATGATTTTGCCCATGGCCAGTCGGACGCGACGGAAGAAATTACTCATTCGATCTGTACTTTGGAGTTCATTCCTCATCGTCCCCTGTACGAATGGTTTATTAATGAATTGAATGTTTTCCCTTCAAAACAATACGAGTTCGCCCGGTTGAATATGAATTTCACAGTGATGAGCAAGAGAAAATTGCTTCAACTGGTGAATGAAAAATATGTTACAGGCTGGGATGATCCACGCATGCCAACAATAAGTGGTTTACGCCGCCGCGGATATACCCCTCTGTCTATCAGGAATTTTTGTGAGCGTATAGGAGTCGCTAAACGCGAAAACCTGATTGACTTAAGCTTACTGGAATTTTGTATCCGGGAAGACCTTAATAAAACAGCACTCAGACGGATGGTTGTTATGGATCCTGTTAAGGTTGTGATCACTAATTACCTAAAGGATCAATCGGAAGTGATGCACGGGGAAAATAATCCGGAAGCAGAAGATGGAGGTGGTTCAAGGGAGATACCTTTCAGTGCAGAAATCTGGATTGAGCGTGAGGATTTCATGGAAGAAGCACCTAAGAAATTTTTCCGCCTCAGCCCGGGCTTGATGGTTCGTTTAAAGAATGCTTACATAGTAAAATGTGATAATTTTTTCAAAGACGAGAATGGCCGTGTTTCTGAAATCCATTGCACCTATATAACTGAATCAAAAAGTGGCTCGGATACCAGCGGAATCCATGTTAAAGGAACTATCCATTGGGTAAGCGTTAAACACGCAAAGAATGCTGAAGTTCGTTTGTATGACAGGCTTTTCAGGGTTGAAGACCCATCAAATGAAGATGGGGATTTTAAAGAGTATATCAACCCCGACAGTTTGAGCGTAATCAAAAATGCGTTTATAGAGCCTGATCTATTGAATGCGCGCCCGGAATTAGGATATCAATTTATTCGTAAAGGATATTTTAACCTGGATAGTGACTCGACATCAGACAATCTGATTTTTAATCGCACAGTAACGCTTAAAGATGCCTGGGCAAAAGAGGTTAAGAAAGGTTGACTATAAGTATTTCTTGTAAAGATTCAGCAGCACCTTCTTTTCGTCTTCGTTTAGAATCCCCGTAATTTCCTTTTGAATAAAATGAAGCTGGAATGCCTTGACAGCATTTACAGGATTCTTAACATCGTATCCTATAATTCTTAAAGCATCTACTGGATTAAATGCTGGCGGTACCGTATCAGCCGGCGCAGCGTCTGGCCATAAGCCAAAACCTTTGTCGGCTAATTTTTTCCAGGGGAAAGTAACATTCGGATCAACCTTTCTTCCAGGCGCAATATCAGAATGGCCAATGAAATTGGCACTTGGCACTCCATGTCTTTTTTTAAGTGTGTCAAGAACTGTCAGCAGACTATTTATTTGAGATTCAGCAAAAGGCTCGTACCCATTATTATCCAATTCGATTCCGATTGAAGAGGAGTTTATATCGGTCGCATTCCCCCATTTAGCTACGCCTCCATGCCATGCACGCAGATAGTCGTTAAGCATATGATAAACTACCCCATCCCGTCCAATAACGTAGTGAGCACTTACCTGTGTCTTAGTGACAGTAAATGTTTTGAGTGTTTGTTCCGTAGAATTTTGTGCAGTGTGATGTATGATAACATAATTCGGCTTACGAAGACCAAAATTAACTGTTCCCACGAAATCCTGACCTGCAGGATTTATCGGCGTTTTTCTTATTGTGTTAGTCAGCTCCTTTGTTTGCTTTTTATAGACCTTATTTGTTGGCGCATAAGGTGATGATGAGCAGGCTGCCACAAATGAGATGGCGGCAGAAAATAAGAAGAAACGTGTTTTTGAAATCATAATATCTTTTCTAACGGGCAATTTACAAAAATGAATTTTTTAATATGGAAGGCACCGTAAAACTCAATAACAAATATTTTAATGTCTTCAATCCTGTCAATATCAGTTTTGCTGCTCATATAGATGCAAAATTACAGATTATGCAAAGGAATTTCGACAAGAAATTATGCTCAGTTGGTGCGGCGATGGTATTGCTTTACTAAATTCAGGAGATCCTCGATAAGGAATGGCTTAGCGATATAATTATCTGCGTTACATTTTTTAGCAATTTCAGCAAGATCTTTTACAGCAGAAATCAGAATAACAGGAAGGTGTGATGTACCAGGATTCGCTTTTATTTCAAGGCATAACCGATGGCCTTTGTCTGCGCCTAAATTCTCATCCAGCAAAATCAAATGAGGATTAATTTCCTCAAGGCTTTTTATTGGTTCGGCATCTAGTGAAGCAAGCACTTCATAATCTTCGTTTTCAAGAATAAATCCTAAAAGCTCAAGAATGTCATGATTGTCTTCTATAACTACAATTTTCTTCTTCATGTACTTGTCTTAGACTGCAAATATAAGGCTAGTTTCAAAAAGTCAAATTACCACAATATTATCTATCTATTATCGAGTATAAACCACGGTTTTGACCAAGTAGTTATTTTATGAATACCGCGCAACATTCGCAGCAGGCTTTTCGATCTTAGTTAAAACACGCTTAGTGTTACTTTAGCGTTACGGTATAGGCAGATCGGGTATTTGCACTAAAGATCCCAAGGGCTCCATTGTCCAAATTACTATTCGGGTTAGAGGGTGCTACTGGCGGGCCGCCATTACCACTGATCTGGCTTATTGCAAAGTAATACTTGAAAACGTTTCTATCGATGCACTGTATCTCGACATCGACCTTGTCGCCGGTTTGTATACCATCGCCATCGAACGTAAGCAAGTCCGATGTTGCGTTACCGTCACTGAACCGATCCTCGCTGACTTGCTCCGCTGTTAGCACGCCATTAACTTTTACGATATAACGATATTGATTTTGGATCCGTGCTGGGTCTCTATAGTAAATCGCCGGGTAAACCCTTGAATTCCCAAAGAAAGCAAGCTTTTTAAAGGTAATTGAATCGGGCTTGACAGCAGTTGGCATTATTGAACTGGCTTTGTAGGTTTTGCCTCCGGTGATTACTTCTAAAATATAATTGACGCCGGAAAGCCCTCTAAAACGCTGGCTTTTGTATATACCATCGCCAGATGCTGTAAAACTATAGGTCTGGCTAGTACTCGAATAGACTGTTACTTTTGCGCCCGTAACTCCATTAAAGGCGTTAGGCTGGTCGAAAGCAATAGTTTTGGAAACTTTAACTGTATGAACTTCGGATTGGTCGCTAACGCTTCCATCAATAACAATTACCGGATCAGCTTTGGAAAGATCAGTATTTATCACCTCCTCGCACGATGAAAGAACCAGCACCATAAACATAGCGCCAAAAGCCAGGCAGTGGTTTATGGTTCTATATGATGATATAATTGTGTTCATAATTAAAACTTAAAGTTCCATGTTATTGATGGAATAATCCCAAATAAAGTAGTTCTAACAGCTTGTGTCTTTGAACTATCATCCGGATCATCCTGAAAGTCAATGGAATACGCGTTCTTTCTGTTATATACGTTGTAAAAACCAAGTGACCAGCTCGACTGTAATTTTTTTCCTGGCTTTGCTTCTAAAGTTGCCGCAAGGTCAAGTCTATGATAGTCGGGCATACGATCTGAATTGCGCGCTGAATAATAAAAATAAGTTTGGTTGTTGATCTGGTATTTGCCAGCAGGAAATGTTACTGCGTTTCCTGTATTATAAACAAAAGTGGAAGAAAGCGTCCATCGTGACCCAGCTTTATAGATACCAACAACCGAAACATCATGAGTCCGGTCCTGCTTTGCGAAGAACCAATTGCCAGCATCAATATCATCAAATTGACGTTCGGTGCGGGATAGAGTATAACCAACCCAGCCATTTAGTCTGCCGAACCTTTTCTTAAGATAAAGTTCTATACCATATGCCCTGCCCTGGCCGTAAAGCAGATCGGCCTCTACATTTTTATTACCGCGAAGGTCCGTCCCGCTTCGATATTCGATCTGGTTAAACATAGTCTTGTAATAGATCTCTGTGGAAAACTCATATTTATCGTCATTGAAGTTCCTAAAAAGCCCCAATGCAACCTGGTCAGCTATTTCAGGCTTTACATTATTACTGCTTAAGATATACAAGTCTGTGGGCGAACTTGCTGTTGAGTTTGACATCAGGTGCAGATTTTGGCTGTTTCTTGTGTACGAAACTTTCAGTGATGAAAATGCATCTAGCAGATAACTAGCTGACAGTCGGGGCTCCAGCCTGAAATAACTTTTTACCAACTGTCCAGAACTATAGTTCTGGCTATTGGTGACTTTTCCTTCTGCGTTATAAAAGTTGAAAGTACCTGGCCCGCGCAGAAAAAACGAGCTCGCCCTCATACCATAAACTACATTGAATCTATCGTTTATTTCCCATTCATCAGAGACATAAGCCGATACTTCATTTCCTTTCCTCTCTTCCACGGTGTCTTCATTCACACTTGACCGTTCGCTGGAAGTAATACTGCCCGGTGCAATGGTATGGCCTACCAGATCTAATCCAAATCGCACATTATGACTGTTATTCAATGAAAGCTGAAAATCTTGTTTCAAATTCAGATCCCTAATGGATGAGCTTACCTTGAAATTATTTTCTTTTATGAAATTTTCAATCACGTAGTTATAATTGCTATAGATGAGGGATGTGTTTGAAAAGAGGCGATTGCTGTAGAGATGGTTCCAACGAAGCGTTGCAGTTGCATTTCCCCATTCAAACCCAAAAGTTTGATTTAGTCCCAATTCGTCCCTTCCAAAATATCCGGAGAGATAAATAGTGTTCTTATTATCAATCTGATAGTTTGATTTAGCATTCAGATCGTAAAAATACAAGGTGTTTTTCCGGATAGATTTATCCTTTGCGAAGGCAAGAAATGCATCTGCATAAGTTCTTCTTCCGCTGATCATAAAAGAGCTCTTATCCCGGACAATTGGCCCTTCCAATTTAAGTCTTGATGATATTAGCCCAATTCCACCTTCAGCTGTAAATTCTTTTTTATTTCCATCATTCATGCGGATGTCCAGTACTGAAGATAACCTCCCCCCATATTGAGCCGGCATCCCGCCTTTGTATACGCTCACATCTTTTATGGCATCCGAATTAAAGGTCGAGAAGAAACCTAGCAAGTGTGAAGCATTATACACAGGTGCTTCATCTAAAAGGATCAGATTTTGATCCGCTGATCCGCCCCGAACATAAAACCCACTATTTCCCTCGCCTGCGGACTTAATTCCGGGAAGAAGTTGAAGGGTCTTTAGTACATCTCGCTCGCCAAAGATTACCGGGACATTCCTGATCTCACTTAAGTTGACCTTCGCAATTCCCATTTGGGCGCTAACGACATTGTCATTTCTTTTTTCGGAAGTGACCACAACCTCATCGATACTATTATCGGGGACGAGGTTCATGTCAATACGTTTGTCAGAATCGATTGTTATTTCCCTCGTGAGAGTACGGTAACCTATATAGCTGAAGGTAATTGTGTATTCGCCGGGACCAAGCTTGTAGGAAAAGAATCCATAGGCATTTGTGCTGGTGCCGTTTTGTGTTTTGCTGCTAAACTTTACCGTTACGCCAATAAGGCTTTCACCCGTAAGAGAGTCTGTAACAATACCATTTACCGTATAGTTGTCCTGAGCAAAGCTGTATTTGGTGCCGGCTATAATAAGTAGGAACAGGAGAAAAATATATTTCAATTGAAATAAGTTTAGGAGCTCGAATTTAGATATACGTTTTTTTTGTAAATCTAGTTGGTTTAAACGATCGATGAGATTGTTGCAAAAGCCTAGTATTTTAGACCATCAACTTATTCTATCATATTCGTACTTACCTTTAATGTGAAAGTTAAAGAAACGTCCTTTGGAACCCGCTACTTTTAGCGCCTTAAAAACTTGGGAAGGTACGTCCTTGTAATCGTAAATTAATCCCGATACAAATGTAACCCTTAATATGAGGGTTTCAGGGAAGTAATTAATTGTATCTACAACACTTGAAGGCATTTTTTGAGATAGATATATTGATCCTTGAAAACAGTGCCAAAGCAATAAGTACTAAAATCATTCGCTAACAATGCTTATTTTTAGTATCCTTAAAATATTTTAATATGAAAAGTCATCTTAAGTTAATTCTAATTCTAATGACTGCGGGCCTTTATTCATGTTCTAACAACAAGACAGAGGGCAGAGAATCACAGGATAGTTTGGAAGCCTATGTTTCCGAAAGGCTTCCTATTTATGCAAAAGTTAGGCTGACAACTGACATTCAGAAACTTACAGAAAACCAGCGCCAGGTATTACCATTGCTTATTCAAGCAGCTCAGATAATGGATGGACTTTTCTGGGCGCAAGCTTATCCTCAACGGGATAGCCTTCTGGCCACTATAAAAGATGAAAAAACTAAGCAGTTTGTTCTGGTAAATTACGGACCCTGGGATAGACTGAATGGTAATAAACCCTTTGTAAACGGTATAGGGCCCAAACCAGAAGGGTCGGGGTTCTACCCTGCTGATATGACAAAAGAAGAACTGGAGAGGTCTGATGTGAAAGATAAAAAGGGCCTGTATTCTATGGTGAGACGGGATTCTAGCGGCAAACTATACTCAACACCATATCACATCTATTTTAAAGATGGGCTTAAAAAGGCTTCAGATCTTTTAAAACAGGCAGCTGAGATTTCAGATGAGCCGCAATTAAAAAACTATTTAAGTCTTCGGGCGGAGGCGCTCATTACTGATAATTATAATCCAAGCGATTACGCGTGGATGGACATGAAGGATAATGGGCTTGATATAATCATAGGCCCGATCGAAAACTACGAAGATGCACTCTTCAACGCAAGGGCAGCATTTGAAAGCTACGTACTAGTAAAAGACCGCGAATGGAGCCAGCGCTTAGAGAAATATGTGAGTATGATGCCAGAGTTACAGAAAGGCCTGCCTGTAGATGCAAAATATAAAAGTGAAACGCCAGGCACCGGATCTCAATTGGCCGCATTCGATGTTGTTTATTACGCGGGTGATGGCAACTCAGCCGGCAAGACCATAGCGGTGAATCTCCCTAACGACGAAGTGATACAGCAAAAGAAAGGAACCCGCAGATCTCAGCTGAAAAACGCAATGAGAGCGAAATTCGATAAGATCATGATTCCCATATCAGAGGAACTAATCGATCGTGAACAACAGAAATATTTAAATTTTGATGCCTTTTTTGCGAATGTTATGTTCCATGAAGTAGCTCATGGTTTGGGAATTAAATCGACCGTTACCGGTAAGGGATTTGTTAGAGCGGCCCTGCAGGAGCAATCCTCATGGCTTGAAGAAGGTAAAGCCGATATATTGGGACTTTATATGGTGACCAGCCTCTTAAAAAAGGGCGAACTAGCTGGTGATATCAAAGATTATTACACCACATTCATGGCGGGAATCCTGAGATCTGTACGTTTCGGCGCAAGCGAATCGCATGGAAAGGCTAATATGCTTTGTTTTAACTTCTTCAATGAGAAAGGGGCGTTTGAGAGAACCGGAGAAGGTAGATATAAAGTTAACTACGAAAAATTTGCCAGCGCGATGAACGAGCTAAGCAAGCAGATATTGACCCTGCAGGGAAATGGTGATAAAGCAGCCGTAGAAAAAGTGCAAAAGGAAATGGCATTGATCCATCCTGAGTTGAAATCAGATCTTGACAGGTTAAGCAAAAAAGGAATTCCGGTCGATGTTGTATTTGAGCAGGGAGTAGACGTGCTAGGCTTAAAATAATTATAAAGTTGCCACTATGCTGGCCACAATATCTTTTGAAATTGGCTTGCTGTAAAACTTCCGAATACACGGATGATTTTCCAGCCTGTTCTTGTCATTCTCATTAATTGACGAACTGAACATAAATATTGCATAATTTGACCGTATGTCTTCCGGAAGCTGTTCAAAGGCTTCCACGAACTGAAAACCGTTCATTACCGGCATTTGGATATCCAAAACAATAATTGTTATTGGCTCAGTGGTAGCTGGATCCGAATTTTTTATAACTTCATATGCCTCGGTTGCCTGTGTGTATGATTTTACACTGGAAAAGGTTCCTGTATTTTGGATAATCTTCTCCCCAATGAAGCAATCCAGATGGCTATCATCAATTATAATAAAATGTGGGAATGGAGTCGACATCTCACTTATTTTGAATTACCACTTTGAAGCTGGAACCTTTATTAATTTCTGAATCTACAGCTATTTTCCCATTTAGTTTAATAACAGCTGCCTTTACATTATATAATCCAAACCCAGATCCCACATCCTGTGAGCTGGCTCTGAAAAACATGTTAAAGATATCACCTATATAATTCTGGTCAATCCCTACACCGTTATCGGTAACATTAATCATAGCTTTCCCGTTTTCAACCTGTATCTTAAGCTCTACAAGCTTATCTTTACTGTCCTTTTTCTGATACTTGAAGGCATTAGATAAAAGATTATTTAATATAAGCTTAATTGAAACCTCGTCACCTCTGAATGTTTCTTTTTGCTCAATACTTTTATTAAACTTGACATCACTCACCCAATACGTAAAGTTAAAGATTCTTGTCTGCTCCTCAACAATTTCCTTGAAATTAATTTCTTTAATTTCAAGTTCACCTCTGTTGAGATTATAATAGTCATGTATACTCTGAATAAAGTCATCAAGATTCCTCACAGACTCCTTCATCAGCAGAAGCATTTTCCTGATTTCAGTAATATCTTCCATATGCTGAGCAGCTTCTACGGCTCCTAAAATGCTAAGCAGCGGCCCCCGCATATCATGAGTTACGCTGTAGGAAAACTTGTCAAGTTCATTATATGCTTTCTGGAGTTCATCATTCTTTACTGCGAGGAGTGAGTTTGATACATAGAACTTATTAGCTTCATTAATTGCGGCAAGGATATCGGCATCTTTCCAGGGCTTTTTGACATACCTGAATACATTTCCGAGGTTGATGGAATCAATTACAGAATCGATATCTGCATAGCCGGTCAGTAATATGCGGATAGGTTTTGGATAGCGGCTGCGGATCTCTTCAAAGAACTGAACACCCGTCTTCCCCGGCATTCGCTGATCACAGAAAATAACCCGAATATCCGGATGTGAATTCAAATGTTCCATGGCGTCGGTAGCATTCACGGCTATCATGATATTATAGTTTATCCTGAATGATGCTTTAAACCCTGTCAGGTTATTGATCTCATCATCAACGTATAGTATCTTTATTTTCTCTTGTTTTTCCACTTATATATCTTCTTCTATAAATTCAAAAACTATAGGTAATTCAAGAATAAATTCTGAACCTTCTCCCGGAGTGCTGTTGATATAAATTTCGCCCTGATGTCTTCTTATCGTATTATAAGCGATCGACATCCCCAATCCGGTCCCTTCGCCTACATCTTTGGTAGTAAAGAACGGCTCAAAGATCTTTTTCCTGGTTGCTTCGTCCATCCCCATCCCGTTATCCTCTATTTTTATCATCACCCTCGCATCAGTGTTGTCTGTAGTTATTTTTAGTACACCACCTTCCTGCTCTCCAAACTTTTTATTAATCGCATATATCGCATTAGACAGGATATTAAGGAAGACCTGGTTAAGTTTTCCCGGATAGCATTCGATAAGCGGAATATCCCCATATGACTTTTCGAGCTTAATTTTGTTACTCAGCAAGTTATTAATTATGATCAGCGTTGAGTCCAGCCCATCGTTCATGTCCGCTTTTTTAATATCATCTTCGTCCAGACGCGAAAATACCCGCAACCCCTTCACTATTTCTGAAGTACGCGAAGCGCCTTCCTGAATCCCTTTAAGCAGCTGACTGATTTCCATTTTAAGATAATCATAATCCAGTTCTTCTTTCTGTTCTTCTATCAGCCGCTGTTTTTCTTCTACCGGGAGATCAGAGAGACCGATTTTTTCCATCTCCTGGATGAAATCTATCAGAATATCAACATCCCTGTTAAGTGGATTTATGTTCGAGGTCACAAAGTTTATAGGATTATTGATCTCATGGGCGATACCGGCCGTCAACTGACCTAAAGAAGCCATTTTTTCTGCTTCCACCAGTTGGCCCTCTGCCTCTTTTAGATCTATTAATGTCTGATTCAATTCCGTATTAGCCTGATTCAACTCGTACGTGCGTTCGGTTACCTTAGTTTCAAGAATTACGTTTTGTTCGCGAATAATTCGCTCGTTTTCTTTTAAGGCTTGCAAGGTTTGCTCTTGTGACTTCTCTTTTTCTCTTTTAAATGTATTGATCTTGTCTGCAAGGGCAAAGGCTAGTAAAACCACATCCAGAGCCGTACCAACTTCTTTTGTGTAATTAGTAAAGGCGTTGTATGGTACAACTCCTAAATTTCTCAGAACAAAGAGGAGTAATCCTGTAAAGAACAAAGTAAAGGCAAGAAGGAATAATTTAGCCGGTCGATACCCTTCCAGTGAAAGAGAAATAGTTACAATGAATGTTATCACGACAGTTGAGATAGCCGCGAAATCGATAGCCCTGAAACTCGCCTGATCGTATCCAAGTATTCTGAGAATTACTGCAATAGAATATAGCAGGATGGAGAGATAAATGAACCGATGCATTCTCGGAGAGTTTTCCTTCGTTTGCAGAAAGTTCATCATGAACAGGTTTCCTGCAATTCCAGCAAAGCCTGGAAAGATCACGATGCCCAGATGGTTGAGGTCGGGGTGATCAAAAAAGATAAATCTGTACGTATAGCCACTTAGGGTTATGGAGCTGAGCCCTATAAACAAACTGTAAAATACGTAATAGAGGTAACTCTGATCTTTAACAGAAAGGTAGATGAAAAAGTTATAAATGATCATCACCAGGATCAGGCCCATGAACAGCCCCCACGCAAGATCATTGGTTAAGAGGTTTTCAGCCATCACCTTTGGTGTCCCAAGGATTAGCGGCAAAACCATTTGTTCAGTACTCTTTACCCTCAGGAAATATTCTTCGGTACTGCCCGGAGCTATATAGACATCAAACAAGAAATTTTGATGCTGATATTTTCTGTGGGAAAAGGCTGTGTTATAACTTAATTTCTGAACCTTGCCATCGGTCATGGCATAAAATTCCGCTGTACTGAGCATGGGGTATTCCAGCGCGAGAAGTATGTGATCCTGTTCGCTTTCGTTCTTGATGGAAAATTTTAACCAGAAGTCCGAACTGCTCAGCTGGAGATTTGGAATTTCCACTTTAGACGGGACGAAAGCGTTGGATTTTCTTATATCGTTTAATCCTAGCTTATTCGTAGGATCCTCCAGTATAGATACGTGCTTGCCGATAACAATATTTTCACCTTTGTAGATTACAGGTGATTGTGCGGAAACATTTACAGAAAAAAATAATGACAGTACGCACAGGATGAAGTAATACCTTTTCATTACTAATTGCTGTCGGTCATTTGTTAGCGTTACCAATTTATCCTAAATATCATTTTCTACCACTAAAATATCTTTTAGAAGTAGGCGATATGCCTTCAACGGCGGTTCCGTAGCTATAGCTATTTTTGCAAGAAATACCTCAGAATCGTCGTTAGTTGATTGCGTTAATTTGTTAAACTGCTCTCTCAAGAAGCGAAGTTCCTGAATGTCTTTCTCTTCCAGTCCTTCACCATTTCCATGTAAAATACGGGAAAAAAGATAAAGGGGAGAAATCAGGGGATGAATTGCCAGATTTAAGTTGGTTGCTTCGAGCCAGAATCTTTCCATCGATCGTCCCCCTTCGAAGAAATTCTTAAGGTTATAACCGGGGATGCTTATCAGGCAAAGTGCTGAAGCAGTTGAAAGGGTCCGCATCGCAAGCATACCTAATGCATTACCTCCGCCAAGATCTTTTACAGCGTTTATGACTTTCTCACTTCTTATAACCTCCATTGCGGCCATCAAAGAATGGCCTAGTCCAAGAGTCCTGACGTCGATGCCATCACGGGTCTGTTCGGCTTCCTCATTGGTCCATCTCATCTCACGGTGAACAAAGTCATAGTGGCCTTCCGGATTTAGAAGACGGATCTTGTCACAAGCCCCTATGATCATTGCAAGCCCCCGCAGCTCGTTATCGGAAGTAAAATATTTGATCTTTGCTCCGGGTATAGATTCAGAAAGGATTTTAAGCCGTGACAAAATATCTTCGCTTACGGGAGCTTTCTGTGCCATAAGCCTATTGGTATGACGCCTGAATATTGCGGACGCCAGTGGTTTTAGTGGCTCAGATTGTGTGGAATCAAGAAGTTTTTTGAAACGGATGGTTGCTACCAGCTTTGCTGTCGAGGAATCCGGGAAGAGGTCATAATAGGGTTCTAACCCAAGACTTATTGCTTGAATATTTAAGTTTTCGTATGCCGCACCAAAGCTTATGAACGATGCGGTTTTCTGAAAATCACCGAAGGAGAAAGATCTGAACTCGTCATGAAAAAGGTAGAGAATACCTTTTTTATAATACCACTTCCATGGCTGGTCATTACCTGTAGAGGGTGCGGCTGACGCGGCAGATACCAATTTATCTATAGTTTCCTTGTCAGGATAGACGTCGTCTGAAGATGATTCGAGTTTAAGCCGGGAAACCACCTTTCTCATATCGTCCTCCCAGAGAGGGGCAAAAGGATTATGTTTTACAATAACCTGTTCATCGTCGGGTTTTTTATCAGCGACAAGCTCATCAAGGTCGATGTAATATCTTCCGGATTCATGAAATTGGTCCAGCAATATCCTTCGGCTAACGTCAGCACCTACGGCGCCGCCAAGGACTACGGAGCTGGCCAGCTGCGGCCAGGTGTTAATAGTTTGCTCCACTTCAAGCATAGATGTTTTAGCCCGTAACGAGATATTTTCAATCCCCAGCATTTGCAACATGACAGGAATTTTATCTTCGGTGCTTAATCCTTTTATGGTTTTAGGATCTACATTGTCTATAGTGCCATGAAGTAAAGCCCGATCAGGCTCGAGGTCAAATCGCTCCACATCGAGCATCCCACGGTCACTTGTGTCCATTAGTACCGGAATCCGCAGCTCTCTTGCTTTATAGCGAGCCAGAATTTTAATGTCTAATCCGTCACACTCGTCAACTAACAAATCAAGCTTACCATTTTCAGTGAAGAAAGAGTTCATGTTTTCTTCGGTTATGCCCTCGAAAAAGCATTTTACATTGAGGAAAGGATCGATTTCTGCGATTTCTCTCGCAGTGATTACAACTTTGGGGACATTAAGGTTATGTACTCCGGAGCGTATGCGATTCAGGTTACTCAATTCCAGCGTATCGAAATCTGTGAGGCGAAGCTCACCAAAACCTCGCTCCATAGCCAGCGTAAGCGCGATCGACTGGCCAACAGAAAGGCCAATTATGCCAATGGTCTTGGTGCTTAGGATTTCCTGTTCTTCACGGGTTATTTTATATTGATTGCGGTTGGTCCTTACCTGGATAAACTCTTCCCGGTCCAGCACATGTACCAGACGACGGTTCCAGGGATAGTACACCCAAACACCATAGTTATCGATATCCTTCCCCGCCAGATGGTTACTGATGAGCCCGGCATAGTCCTCCTGCTTG
This sequence comes from Daejeonella sp., assembly GCF_037719425.1. Classification (GTDB taxonomy): domain Bacteria; phylum Bacteroidota; class Bacteroidia; order Sphingobacteriales; family Sphingobacteriaceae; genus Daejeonella. The sequence continues at coordinate 23,693 of NZ_JBBJNI010000025.1, forward strand.
ATTTTAACTGATGGGCTTTTCATTTTGATCAGCTCATGCAGTTGACCATAAAGTTCATCGTGAACAAAAACCACTTCACCAGATTCAATCAATGCTACGAGGGAATCAAGTTCGGAGGAAACATCTGGTCTGAAAAATACTGGATGATAGATCTGCTGTAATTGTTTGGAGGCATCAATAAGTGCCTTAAACCTGGAGTTCATAATACCTGATTATATTTTTAAATGGCGGTAAGAGCGTTATTTAATTGACGATATGGAATTGTTAAAATTACAGCAAATTTATATGGCTTTCATCAATATCACCCGTTGATGCACCTTTTTTTGCATTGGCTATGGTTGCCTTCAGATCCCACTTGTCCATGTTGGGAATTTCAATATCGTAGTGTATTTCTATTTTCTTTTTTCGAAGCTCTTCAATTCTAACTCCCTGAAGATTTTCCCGAAGTGACCTGATTGCCTGATTGTTTTCTTCATCAGCCGTACTAAGGTCCTTCAGATCCCGTAATATCAATACTGTAGCAACCAGATCTAGTTTTGGATAATAAAATGTACCGTTATTTCCGATACCTTCCTCAATCTCATAACCTACACTTTGCGCCATTTTCACGGTGTATGGGGCGCATAGGCCGAAAAGAGAGTTTAAACCGATTTGGGTGGACATGGCCACACCCACCCGCGTTAGAAAGATGCTCCCGATGCCATAACCAGCTATTTCACGTGAATTCCACAAGCCGCATCCTTCGCCTGTTCCTTTTTGTGCGAAGCCATATACCAGGTCATAGATGGATGAATCCAGTGCACCTGTCGCTTGTTCAATTGGCAGCGGTTCGGTTCCTCCCGCAACATGGATACGCGCACCGCCGTAGATATGCTCCTTATCCAGAGATTCAACGATCATAACAAACGCGGCAGGATTGTGAACCCATTCATTATTCGAAGAGGTAACCTTTTCTACTCCAATGCTTGTTAATACCCTTTTATGTCCCTCCACAAACAATTCACATGAGCGCGGGTCGTCTACAGCTCTGAAAGCCCTAAGACGTACAACAGGATTACCATTATTGAATTGTATTTCCACTATAATATTATACCCACCGGCATGCTGCTGAATATATTTTGTTAATAATTAGATGCAAATTGATAATGATTGTTTCAATGAGTAATTTAACTGATAATTAGCACCCTTTTACTAATTATCCGTATTTTTGGTAAAATATTAATGTTACAACAAATGTCTGATAAAAAGATTGATATCCTGTACGTCGACGACGAAGAAAATAACCTGGTATCATTCAAGGCCACTTTTAGGCTGAAATATAACGTTATGATTGCCCTGAGTGCAGATGCGGCAATGAAAATACTGGAAACCAAGCCAGTTGAGATCATTATCACCGACCAGCGTATGCCTAATATGACGGGCATTGAATTCCTCGAAAAGGTCATCGAAAAATATCCTGATCCTGTACGCATATTGTTAACTGGCTATGCCGATATGAACGCTGTAATTGATGCTGTTAATAAAGGTAAAATATATCATTATCTGAGCAAGCCGTGGAGCGAGCCGGAGCTTGAGGAAACTATCAAGAAGGCATTTGAGGTTTATCAGGCGAACAAGGAAATAAAGGAAATGAATAGTAAGCTTGCCGTTTCCAACGACCAGCTAGAATTTCTCCTGAGACAGAAACTTTTATCCTAGTCTGCCGCACTTAAGCTGTCGCATTGATTGTAAACCTTCGGATTTATCCCGGCGGATAGGTTCTTTATAACAACCTTTCCACTTTGATAAATTGCCCACGTTTTCATCCCCATAGGCCCCGTATCTCATATTTCCGAGTTTACAGCCAGTTAATTACATTTTCCCGAAACCAAAGCCAAAAGATCGTGTTGTATTTTTAATTAACCAACACTACAATTATGGAAACTAAAGAAAGCACAGGCGTATTAAACGACCTTATTTTGATAAACAATGATAGAATTGAAGGTTATCAAAGAGCGAAAGAAGAGTTAAAGGAAGGGAATGAGGATCTAAAATCTTTATTTACCGCTATGATCGAAGAAAGTCACACACTGAAAATGGGCTTGGCCACTGAAGTTGCATCTGCAGGTGAAGAGATCGAAGAAGGTACAACTAACAGTGGAAAGATTTATCGTGCATGGATGGATCTGAAAGCTGCTTTCAGTGGTAATGATAGAAAAGCAGTTCTGGAGAATTGTGAGTTTGGAGAAGATGCAGCTCAAAAGGCATATCAAATGGCATTAAAGGAAGACGAACTTCCCGGTCATATTCATGCATTGATCTCAGATCAAAAAGCAACACTTAGAGTTTCTCACGACAAAATTAAAGCTTTGCGCGACGCACAGGTTTAGTGAAGATTTTACCTCAATAGTAAATCCCCCGGTTCGTTTAGAGTCGGGGGATTTTTTATGGAATAGCTTTAGGCTCTTACCTCTTTCACCGCCTTTTTCCAGCCGTTTACCGAGTTCTTACCTGTACCTGCCTAATACCTGTTTAGTGATCCGGACCTTCGATTTACTTTTGATCAAACAAAAACGAAAACGAACAAAATTAAATCGATAGGCGATTCTATGGAAAATGGTCCCGAAGAATTAGCCTTTATTAAAGCTAAGTCTGCCCTTGTTCCAGTCGCACCATTCATTTGGGGTGATGCTTCCGAAGAAGTATCTACAAAATAATATTTATTGACGGCTGTAGCAATTCGGATTTAATCGTCGTCTTATAATATGAAACATTGAAACTGATGAGAACTATACAATTTGAAATTCCTACGATGACCAGGCTTCACAAACAGCTTGAAGTTTTCAACTCTATAAAAAAGCTGAATGTAGTTAATATCACAACTGAAAGCGGACGTGCGGCAGTAACTTTTCAGGACAGCTTGCTTAAAGTTGATATTATCAAAGCGATCGAAGAAGCCGGGTATATCGTCAAATACTAATTGAGGTTATATTTTTCCTGGCAAACATGGAACTGTTTGTCAGTGATAACCAAAATCATCGGCCCTAAGATTATCGCAATGATACTTCGACTGCTCGTTGCAGACGAGCACCCCGTGTTATTTGCTGGCCTGGGCCAAAACTGCACTGTTTAATCTTATATATTCAGCTATGTTCATGGCTTTCGCGATCTCAATGCCCGTTTTTGCGCTTGCTTTAGCACCAGCTTTATCGCCTGACTTAAGTTGAATCTTAGCCTTCCAGTAGTTATACCATGGTGTTTTTTGTTCTTCAGGAGATATTGCATTCATCCATGCTAATGCCTTCGCAAGATCTTTGCCGTTTTCATAATAATAGATCGCTGATTGCATATAAGGTTTTTTTTCACCTTTCATAGCTTCATCAATATTCGCCATAACTTTGCTGTCAACTTCAGTTAGCATACCGATGCTCACCTTTGTATCTGCCCACATTAAGTTTAATTTTGCACTAGTCGGCATTACATCACTAAATGTCATCGTCATCGTTTCAGCCTTTTCACTCAGCTTTGATGGTTTAACTGTAAAACGCAAAACATCGTCAGCTTCTTTGTAAGCATACGCACCCCATTGCTTGGTGCCTTTATTTAGGATGATGGTCCATGAATCTTTTCCGGGGACAGTTAATAACGCATATTCGCCAGCGCTCACAGCTTTGCCCTCAAGGGTAATATCTTCTGAAAATGCAATGGTTGTAATAGTATTTGCTCCGGTCCGCCAGACCTCACCAAAAGGCGCGAGATCAGAAAAAACATTTCTGCCCTTAACATTCGGACGCGAGTATTTAACAGTTATTGTGCCCAGGCCAAATTCCTGCGTCATAGTTTGTGCGCTACTTAATTGTGGCATTTTAAGTTGTGCAAAAGACGGGTTGAACAGCAGGCAGCAAACGGTTAATACAATTAAAGAGGAGATCTTTTTCATAATTGGTTTTTTTGAATGTCTAAAATTAGGTAATTCCGGACTAAGAAATCTATTTATGTTAGTTACACTTCTTACTTCCAAACCTAATCCCATTCTTGCTATATTAGACTATTAAGGCCTGAAGCGATGCTATATATATCTGGTGAGTAAGCATGTCGCCTTAGTAAAGGCTGTAATTGATAGCATAATTTTGGTTTAGGTAGATTAACTAAAGTATTCCAAAATTATGCACAAACTAAACTATCAAAAGGCAGAGTGGAGAATAATACTTGGTATCCATACGACCGAATGTTGTGTTTTTAATTGTCTTAAAGAAACCAACATATTTGAAGTCGCCAAAGGCACGAACAGCGAAGACAAAAGCGATTATCGACAGGCCGTATTCTAAAATCCAGTTGGGTACTTCAAGGTACAGCAGACCACCACGCGTCAGACTAAAAACCGCGAAAGCTAAAAGACCTGTCCCAACAATGAAGCAGTCTATGATTTTAGGGTTAAGTACTAATGTTCCATCTTCTCTTGAAGGAAGTGAGGCTGAAAATCCCCCTTTCCTTCCCGTCCCCCAGTAAAAATGGAGCAGTGAAAGACCGAGAAAAATTGAAAACAGAATGAGAGAGACTGCGATCTTTATCATATACCGGCAACTTACTGAAATCCTAATTGCTTTTTAATCTTTGGCGGAAGTTTAGCTTTCACCAGATCGTTTGATTTTTGCAGGTAGTTTAATCTTCGGCTAATTAGTGTATGAAGTCTGCGAAAAATCACAGAAAAGGTATTTTATTTTTTTAACTCAGTCCGCGAACTGTGCTTAAACTTCTTTCCATAGGTTCTCCGTTGTAGTGTCAGCTACATAATCACCTTTCGCGGGAAGGTCAAGAAAGGGATAAGTGACTTTTGACAAATACAGGCCTTGCGGATGTGCAGGTAATATCAGTACAGGAGTTTTCTTTGAAATGAGATGGCTTTCGAATTCATCCACACTCAGGGTGCCACTGCCAATCTCAATCAGCTTCCGGGTGAGGATACGGATCATGCGGCCGAGAAAACGATTGGAAGAGATCTGAAAACGGATGCGGCTTCCGCTGTAATTAGTGAAAAGTAGCGCAGACGACACGTTGCAGATATTATGTTCGTTCTTGTCGGGTGATTTGCAGTATGCACTGTAGTCATTGTATTTTGGCAGCAGGTCGACGGCTCTTTTCATTTCCGACAGGTTCAAATCGGGCAAGAGATACAGCGCACTGCTCTCGCTTAGAAAGGCATCTTTGTAAGTGTGAAGAAAATAATCGTAAGTGCGAAGCACGGCGTCAAATCGGGCGTGAGGCTTGCCATCCACAGGTATAATATCGAAGATCGCAATATCGTCCGGCAGGATGCGGTTCCACCTGAAGAACAGGTCAAAGTCCCACTCCTCCTCAATGTCGATATGAAAAAAATACTGGCTGGCGTGGACACCGGCATCTGTCCGTCCGCAACCGTAAATTATGATTGGACGTTTAAGGATTTTGCTTAACGTAGTCTCAAGCACCTCCTGAACACTGCTCTTATCGGGCTGGTATTGCCAGCCGAAGTAGCGTGTGCCTTTGTAGGATATGTGGACGAAATATCTCACGGAGTTTTTAGCTTGCTAAGCTATTAATTATATACAGGATTTAACCCGGGTTTGATATGACGACCTTGTTACACCCCGTTATTTAAAAATTGATTATTTTCGTATGTTCTGTATCCAAGCAGATCCGACTCAACAAAATTATGAGAACAATACTAATAATTATGAGAACTATATGAGAACTATACTAATAATCGGTGGGATAATACTGGCTGGGGCGACAGTAATTGCGGTGGTTCAAAATGATAAAAAAGCAGATGCTACACCGGAAGTTCATCAAGCGGGAGATGTACACGAACAACCCGTACAACTACCTGCAGCTCCCTCTGCTGCGCCGACGTTAAATCCAGCACACGGACTCCCCGGTCATCGTTGTGACCTCGCTGTTGGAGCGCCGCTTACCAATGCTTCCGGAGCTGTTGCACCCGTGCAAAATCCACCGGTTATTAATATGACTCCCTCCCAAATGCAACCCGCTTCGAAAGCGCCCCCGTCTGCTCCGGCACCGTCTGCATCAGGAGTAAAAATTAATCCTGCGCACGGAATGCCAGGCCATAGATGTGACCTCAAGGTAGGAGTTCCTCTTACCTGATAGCACACTTTTTATCGGGTTACTTTATCCCCGTTTTGCTGACCTTCTTTGTGGGATTCAGCGGGATAATTCTTAGACGTGCCCAAATCTGTCATCATACTTATAAAATCCATCAACCAGGAATTCCCATAAATACCGCTTACAATCAACTGGATGGATGTTTTAATATTTCTTAAATATTTTTCCACGCATATTGCAAATCGCGAAATACGATTCGTTATTTATATGTATCTTTCTTCATGAAAGAACATAAAGGTATGCGTCCGCAGGACGTGATAATACTTTTGAAGTTAGCGATTGATGGCGAAGAGGGAAGCCGGATAAAAGACATCTCAACGAAGCTGTTTATTAGTGGTTCAGAAGTAAGCGAATCTCTCAACCGTTCCGCAATAGCAGGCCTGCTTTTACCGGATAGCAGGACGGTTAATAAAGATCCTTTTTTAAAGTTTCTGGAACATGGACTGCAGTACGTTTTTCCAGCTCAGCTCGGGCCGGTAATGAAGGGAATGTTCACTGCTCATTCCGAGTCATCCCTTTATCTAAGCTTCTCTTCGGAGGAGAAATTAGTTTGGGCTGATGAGCTGGGCAAAGAACGCGGTCCAACCATTTTACCCTTGTATCCCACAGTTGTCAAGGCGGTAAAAAAAGACAGAATTCTTTATCGGCTTCTTGCCCTTTGCGATATCATCCGGATCGGAGATCCATCGGATAAGAACAAGGCAGTTTGGCATTTGAGAGAGGCATTCCAGGGACGAAACTAAGACGTTTGAGATACCTGCTTTTCAACCTCGGATGCGCCGTTTATAATTGACTCTAGAGGCTGACAATTTTTCCAGATCGGATTCGCTTTTATAAATCATACCACAGATATTTGCAGCATAATGAATGAGCAGGTAAACGCCCCGGGAGAGATGCCGGTAAATGAGGTAAAGAACATAGC
>NZ_JBBJNI010000025.1:30762-35143 GCF_037719425.1 Daejeonella sp.
CGGAAAAACTGTATTCCCGATTTTATTCGCAATTAGTTTTTCGCATCTTCTCAATGACACAATACAGTCGCTGATCCCGGCGATTTACCCGGTGGTAAAAAACTCATTCAGCTTAACCTTTGCACAGATCGGGCTTATCACACTAACCTTTCAAATGGCAGCATCATTATTACAGCCGTTTGTGGGACTTTATACTGATCGTAAGCCACAACCGTATTCGCTTGCTATAGGTATGGGATTTACCCTGATAGGATTGGTTTCATTGTCCCAGGCTCCTAATTTTTTAATGCTGATCGTATCTGTTGCTTTCGTTGGAATCGGGTCATCTATCTTTCATCCAGAGGCATCACGAATGGCCAGTATGGCATCCGGAGGAAGACGCGGTATGGCTCAATCTGTTTTCCAGGTAGGAGGAAATGCAGGAAGCTCGATCGGGCCTCTGCTGGCGGCACTGGTAATTGTACCTTATGGACAGTCTAATATTATCTGGTTCTCATTGCTGGCTTTACTGGCAATAATAATACTCGTTAATGTTGGCGGATGGTACAAACTTAAGATCAAAGCTCGGGCGCACAAGAGTCCAGCAGCACATGTTGTGCAGACCCTTCCGCGTAAACAGGTTATTATATCCGTGATCATATTGCTGATCCTCATATTCTCAAAATACTTCTACCTGGCAAGCATGAGCAGTTACTATACTTTTTACATGATCCACAAGTTTGGGGTATCTGTACAAAGCTCGCAAGTTTATTTATTCATATTCCTTTTCTCGGTCGCAGCAGGTACTCTTATTGGCGGACCGCTTGGTGACAAGATTGGACGTAAATACGTGATCTGGGGCTCGATCCTTGGCGTGGCGCCGTTTACCTTGTTGCTCCCGCATGCAAATCTTTTCTGGACGGCGGTGCTGACGGTACCAATAGGAGTAATATTGGCTTCAGCTTTTTCGGCTATTCTTGTTTATGCTCAGGAACTCATCCCGGGAAAGGTAGGGATGATCTCAGGCTTGTTCTTCGGTTTTGCTTTTGGCATGGGTGGTGTGGGCTCAGCCTTGCTTGGTGCTTTGGCTGACCGCACAAGTATTGAGTATGTGTATAGTATTTGTGCCTTCCTGCCATTGATAGGTTTGATCACAGGGTTCCTGCCGGATATTGGGAAGAAAGCTAAAGTAGCTTCTAGTTAGACTTTAGCTTTCCCATCAGATATAAAAATTTGATACTCATCGGATGACTCCGAGTCATCTGATGAGTAATTAATAAGGGTTATTTCCCTTTGATCCAGATTGCAATATCATCAATCAATTTTGGAGAAACATTTGCCGGTGTACGATACTGTAATCCAGTTCCCCTTTCTTTTTGGGGTGTTAAGAGGTGGTTTAGATCCGGATAGAGCTTAAAGGAAACGTTCTTATTCGCAGCCAATGCTGTTCTCCAGATGTTATAGTCCTGCACAGAAACCTGAAAGTCCCGCTCCCCCTGAAGAACAAGAACCTTTTTTGTGAGTTTCTTTGCAGAAGCCAGCTGGTCGTAATTATTTATATCTATCCAGTAAGATGCTGGGGCAGATAGAATAAGGGAATCGGGTGCAATATCACCTAGCTTAAGAAGCTTTGACCGGTCTATCTCATTCATAGTTGCCTGAAATTGTTGTTTCATTGTGGCGGTTGTGTCGCCTGAAGAAGCATACAGGTATCTGTTCTGCTCAGCTATAACGTCTGATAATTTCCTCGCAGGAGCGGCCGCGAGAACTATCCCAGCCAGATCAGGGGCAAGAGTGGCGATCCGTGGAGCAAGCATCCCGCCAAGGCTATGGCCCATTAAGAAGATCTGTGCTTTATTAACTCCGGGAGTATTTCTGGCAATGGCGATAGCAGCTACCGCGTCATCCAATACTTCTTCCTTCACAGTAAATGTTTTAACAAAGGAGTTCGGGTAAACCATCGAACGCTTAACATACCGAATGCTACCAATACCTTTTGCGGCAAGTCCTGCAGCAAGATCCTTAAACGGCTTGTTTGGTCCGACAGTTTCATCCATATCAGATGGACCTGATCCGTGCACAAATACTACAATCGGGAAACTATTAACACCTTTCGGAGTGGTTAAAATTCCGGCCATTTGCCCACCAGCAAATTTAATCAGCACTTCTTTTTCAGTGAGTAGATTGGTGTCAGCGTATGCGGGTGCAACATACACAGCCTCTGTAGTGGTTTGAGCAACAAAAAACCCAATCAGTTTTTCCGACTTATTGAAGATAAATGTGAAACCCTGAGATCCCTTTGTGAAAACGCATTCTAAAGTCACCTGGTAATATTCGCCCTGACTTTTATTTTGCGCGCCATTCACTGACTCATACGCTCCTAAATTATTTCCGAGCCTTAGCCAGAATAGCTTAAGCTCATCAGCTGATATTTTGCCTTTAACGCTTTCATCAAAAAAGCCGTGTGCCTCTTCGAATTTCCCTTTGTCCATTGTGTCAAAGAAGGCATCAGCGCGATTGATCAGGCTAATTATGCTTTGGGCAAAGGTGATCTGGCTTATAAAAAGAAGAGCAATTATTAGTTTAAAAGATTTCATGTATTGGTTATTTCAATTTGAAGCGGGAAAGATAATGAAAAGCGATGAGGTATCATGGAAACTTTCCTGCTTAGGACGTGTTTGTTTTAAGTGTCAGTGGTCATTACCAACTACGGTTAGAGGATTCTTTGTCGCTAACGAATTAGGTATAGATATTTGTTATTGGGGTGATGCACATATAGAAAATATAAAGGTAAATAATAACATATGGTGGTTTTAATATTTTCAATCTTTGGAGCGGAGAAAATCCCGATGCAGGATGTACATCTGTTACAGAAAAATTCGCCAGATATACTCGTCTATGCCGTGCCGGTGATGCTCATATTGACCTTAGCGGAATTTGTTTCTTCACACATACATGATCACCCTAATTATGAGACTAAGGAAACTATAGGGTCGATTTTAACCGGAGCTGGAAGCTTGATCATAAATCTGGTGATGAAGTTCGTCCTGTTTTACGGTGCAGTGTTAGTCTACAACCAATTGCCGTGGAGGATCGAATTTCATTGGTGGACTTTGATACCATGCTTTATTGTTTATGATTTTTGCAGTTACTGGGCACACCGGATCGCACATTATAGCAGGTTCTTCTGGGCTACCCACGTGGTGCATCACTCAGCTGAACATTATAATTTAACTGTATCTTTCAGGATAAGCTGGATACAGCATTTAAAAATTATATTCTTCCTGCCCCTTATAGTTTTTGGTTTTCATCCGCTGATATTTTTCATCTCAAATCAATTGGGGGTTCTGTATCAGTTTTGGGTTCACACCGAATCAATTGGAAAACTGCATCCATTCATAGAAAAGTATTTTGGGACGCCATCTAATCACAGAGTGCATCATGGCAGCGATGAAAAATACCTCGATAAAAACTTTGGGGCGACCTTTATGATTTGGGACCACTTATTCGGTTCATTCCAATACGAAGAGGAAAAGCCTACGTACGGACTAACAACTAATCTAGATCAAAAAATAAATCCTTTCGTGCTCAACTTCCATGAGTATTCTGACATGCTGAAGGATGTAAGAAGCGCCCCAACATTCCGACGAAAGCTGTATTTTATTTTCGCTAGTCCCGGGAAGATACATGAGTACAAATCGAAAAAATAAGGTTCAGGTAATGTCGTCGAATGCCAGGAGGCCCTCCTTTAAATCACTGTATCCAAGGGATTGATTCTGTGTTGGAGATTATTGTTACTTTTAATAACCAATCAAATGTTATTAAATCTCATGAAAAAGTTCTTTATCGCGGCGGCGATCCTTATAAGTTCACTGCCTGTTTTCTCGCAAACCGTAAATTCTAAAGACAAGATAAGTCAGGCTGCAGATAAGGTAGAATCTAAGGTCATCGCCTGGCGCCGCGATTTTCACGAGCATCCTGAACTGGGAAACAATGAAAAACGAACTGCTGAAATCGTCGCGAAGCATTTGCAAAGCTTAGGCATCGAGGTAAAGACCGGGGTTGCAAAAACCGGTGTGGTTGGAATTTTAAAGGGTGGCAAGCCGGGACCGGTTGTTGCACTGCGTGCGGATATGGATGCACTTCCCGTTACTGAACGTGGCGACCTGCCTTTCAAGTCCAACGTCAAAACCCAGTATAACGGACAGGAGGTTGGAGTTATGCATGCCTGTGGTCACGACTCGCACACCGCAATATTAATGGGTGTAGCTGAGGTTATGGCAGGAATGAAGTCTGAGCTTAAGGGAACTGTAAAATTCTTATTCCAGCCGGCTGAAGAAGGCGCGCCTGTGGGCGAAGAGGGTGGGGCGGAGCTGATGATTAAAGAGGGTGTTTTGGAAAA
>NZ_JBBJNI010000171.1:0-2874 GCF_037719425.1 Daejeonella sp.
ATCGGCGAACAGAATTTACAAAAGATGGGATTTGTGCATGACGGCGATTTTCTTTTTGCTGCAAACAGGCACGATATCGGAGAAAAGACAGTGCTTGGAAGAAAATTTCAGGCAAATGGCGGTTATGAGGAAGGTGTCGAGCTGTTAACGATGCTTGCTAATCATCCCTCGTCTGCCAAGTTTATTTCGAGAAAGATTGCCATCCGTTTTGTAAATGATAATCCATCGCAAAAGCTCGTGGATAGGATGAGCGCAGCGTTTACTAAGACAAAAGGGAATATTTCAGAAGTATTGATGACAATGGTTTCATCCCCTGAGTTTTGGAATAAAGAAGCGCTTCGGGAAAAAACTAAATCACCGTTTGAATTAGCTATCAGCGCTACTAGAAGCCTGAATGCCGACATTTGGCAGCCCTACCAATTGTTCACGTGGATTAATAAAATGGGACAAAAGATGTACTCGTATCAGGCTCCTACAGGTTTCCCTGATAAAGGCCAATACTGGATCAATACTGGTTCTTTATTGAATAGAATGAATTTTGGGCTTGCCCTTGCTTCGCAGCGGATACCCGGCATTCGTGTTAACCTTGCCGCTATGAACAAGAATAGGGAGCCAGAGAGCTCTGAGGCGGCATTGATGACCTACGGAAGGATGATCATGCCCGAACGCGATCTAAGTCAAACCATTGATCGCCTGAGACCTATGCTTAATGATCCGGATCTTCAGAAGAAAATCGAAGATGCGGCTTCAAAAAATACAGTTCCACAGGACAAGGCTACAATGGTGGATGAAGATTTATCTATGATGGATACATCAAAAGATAAAAAATACGTACGGGCTTCGGTAAAGCGAGATCAAGGGAAGGTACAAACTGCCGCAGGGTCAAATACAATGCTGGCTCAGGTAGTGGGAGTTATTCTGGGTTCACCGGAATTTCAACGTAAGTAGATTTAAAACGTAGATCATGATATCTAGAAAAGCATTTCTGAAAGCCGGCGGATTGGCGCTCTTTGGCGTCAGCATGGGAGGTATTCCAACTTTCCTAGCAGAAGCAGCAAACCTCACACAGGCTCCCGGCTTGTTTAAGCGCAAGAAGATCCTTGTCTCAATATTTCAACGGGGTGCAATGGATGGCCTCATGGCAGTAACGCCTTTCGGGGATAAATATCTTCAAACCGCCAGACCGGGCCTAATGATGTCGGCCGCCAAGGGAGGAAATTTAAATCCTTTGATAGATTTGGATGGGCGCTTCGGTCTGCATCCTTCTATGGCTGCTTTTGAGCGGATGTTTCGTGAGAAGAGACTTGGAATAGTCCATGGCATTGGTTCTCCTAACAATACCCGGTCGCATTTTGATGCCCAGGATTATATGGAATCCGGTACCCCATTTAGCAAGGGAACGCCCAGCGGATGGTTGAACAGAGCTGTGGGTCTTCTTGGCCATGATGCAACTCCTTTTCAGGCGGTGAGTTTAACCTCGTCAATGCCCAGATCCTTTTATGGAGATATGCCATCCGTGGCTATAAATAACCTGCAGGATTTCACGATACAAATGAAGGGAAATCCTATGGGCACAAGCCGCGTTTCCCAAAGCTTTGAAGATCTGTATGATCAAACTTCGTCTGGCTTGCTTAAGCAAACTGGTAAGGAAAGCTTTGATGCAATGAAAATGCTGAAAAGCGTGGATACAAAAAATTATAAACCGGCAAATAATGCTGCTTACCCAAATACAGCATTAGGTAATTCATTAAAGCAGATCGCACAGCTGATTAAAATGGATGTTGGTCTTGAAGTCGCTTTTGCTGAATCAGGAGGCTGGGATACGCACTTTAATCAAGGTAAAGATACTGGAGTATTTGCCAGGAATGTATCTGATCTTAGTAATAGCATCATGGCGTTTTGGACGGATATGACAGCTTATCAGGACGATCTTACAGTAATGACCATGACTGAGTTCGGGCGGACGGTTAGACAGAATGGAACAGGCGGTACGGATCACGGCCGCGCTTCATGTAATTTCATTCTTGGCAATGATGTTAATGGGGGAATTGTGCATGGTAACATTCAGCCATTGGCACTGGAAAATCTTGAAGATGGGCGTGATCTGGCTGTAACGACGGATTTCAGAAGTGTTTTCAGCGAGGTAGCTAATAAGCATTTGCTTATCAATAATAATAAAATTCTATTCCCGGGGTTTGAGGGGAAAGGGATTGGGGTAATGAGGTAGTAAGTTGAGAGTTGAGAGTTGAGAGTTGAGAGTGGAGAGTGGAGAATTTCGATTTATACTGGAAATTGGTAACTGAGACAACTGTCCACTATTTAAAATATTTTCTCAGATCGTTCACGGCCATTCTCATCCGTGTTTTAAGGGTTCCTACGGGAATATTTAACTCTTCAGCAGCTTCTACGTGGGTGTATCCTCTATAATAGACCAGATCGATTATAGATTTGTACTCCGGTTTTAAGCGCGTTACAATTTCCCGGACGCCAATAGTTTCTGGGTTGTGCCGAACATTGAACTGGTTATCAACTGTGTTTTGCAGGTCAGATATCTTATCATTAAGATTGCCATTGCGATAAGATTTACTTTTTAGTTTATCAAGTGCTAGATTACGGGCGAGGTTAGACATCCATGTAAAAAGTCTTCCTTTGGATGGATCATACAGGTGAAAAGATTGCCAGATCCTTATAAATGTTTCCTGAAGAACATCCTCTGCTACTTCTTCTTCCCTTACAATACGTCTGATGATTCCGAACAAGGAGCTGCAGTACATAGAATATAAAGCTTCGAGCGATTTTCTGTCACCAGTTCCAAGACCAGTAACCAGGTCGGTTTCTGTAAGTGCCGCTTTGCTATAATCTCTACTGAGATGT
>NZ_JBBJNI010000171.1:2884-8094 GCF_037719425.1 Daejeonella sp.
TGGGCTTTGTAAAAGCGACTGTATTCAACCTGGCAATTATTAACTGATTAATACATATCAAATTTCAAGCCCTATTCTAAATCAGAGTTTTTTAAAGTTAAGTGTATGGTAAAAACGATTAAGTCCTTCATTCCTGCGTTAAATACAGTACATAATTATAAATGGGGCTACTCCCTAGGGAATATGTTTCCAGATTGATGCGAGTCTGATTAAAGATGATAGGTCTCAGGTTGAACACATCAAAACATTCATTTCTAGTTGATTGTTGCCTTTTGAAATGAGTGCAATGAATACTAGCTTCTCAATCAGATCGATACTTTATTTATTTATAATCTCTATCGTTTTTATCAGTTCCTGCAAAAGCGGCCTTTTTAACGTTTTTAAACCCACTTCCCCGCATGAAACTTATGAGAAAAACCTGATCAGCTCAGGACTTGATAAAACCGCCATGGGCAAGACCTGGATCGAAATGTCTGACAAAATATTGCAAACACCCGTTGCAATCAAGATCCCTTACCTCGAAAAAGGATATTTTCCACCCGATAAGGTGCAGGCAGCGGCCTTTAGTTTTAAGATGGAACGTGGGCAGAAGCTGCATGTAAAATTGAATAGGAAGCCGTTGCAGAGCTTTATGATATATACAGACATTTGGGCACGTGATGAAGGTGGAGTCCTAAAAATGCTGGGTTCGTCTGATACGCTGGGTGCTTTTCAATCTGATATCAACCAGACAAGCACGTATATTCTAAGGCTTCAGCCGGAGCTGTTGGCTGGCGGAGAGTACACTTTGGAAATCACATCAGGCCCCTCATTAGACTATCCGTTAAAAAGCTATCAGCGCAACCAGATCCGCAGTTTTTGGGGCGATGGGAGAGATGCAAACTCGCGTAAACATGAAGGTGTAGATATTTTTTCTGCTTTTCGTACGCCGGTAGTGGCTATCGCTGCCGGAACGATCAGGGTCAATGAGAATGATTTAGGTGGTAAAGTTGTATGGCTTCGCCCTGAAGGGAAGGACTTTACGTTATACTACGCCCATCTAGATGAGCAAACCGTTGCACACGGTCAGACAGTACAAATTGGCGATACGCTTGGGAGGATGGGAAATACAGGGAATGCTAAAACAACTCCCCCTCATCTTCATTTTGGAATTTATACAAGGGATGGTGCCATTGACCCATTGCCATTTATTAACCCCGTGACTAAAAGGGTTCCTGAGATAAGGTCTCAAACAAAGTTGTTGAATTCAACCTTGCGTACTACAGGAAACGCATCTTTAACAAGCCGACAGTCAGTGAATGCTTTGAGAAATGGAACAATTCTTCGGGTGCTCTCAGCTTCAGAAAACAATTACCGGGTAGAGCTTCCTGATGGAGCAACCGGATTTGTAGCTGCGGGAAAAGTCAGCGAGTCATCGGGAATTCTCAGGAATATAAAGTTGAGTTCTTCTCAAACGAATCTGTTTGACAGGCCGGACACTTCTGCAGCTGTTAAACTCACCCTGCGGTCAGGCGAGAGGGTAAACCTGATTGGCAGTTTCGGAGATTTCGACTTAATCAGTACTGGGGGGAACAGAGGGTGGATTAAACGATGAGCAAATTTTTTAGAAAATTCCCCTTCAGCCAGCCGAAAACTGTAACTTAGTACTGATGAAATCAGGAAGCAATATTTATCTGAAATACACGGGCATTATTCTTATCCTCGTGATTTTAGTAGTGGCCTATGGTTACAGGAATTCCCAACATTCACCCGGGAAGGATGATAAGATTGTAAAAACTCCAACTTCCACCGTTAGCCAGGCAAAGACAAAAAAAATGGCACCTGGTGCGGCGTGTTGCAAAGCATCGTTCTCCCGGACGAAAATATTGTCAGTTAAAAACGCCCACACCAATATCACTCCTGAGCGTAAGTAGTAATGCTTCCTGCACGTCAGTCTTTAGTTGACCTCTATCACTTCTTGCCATATTTAAAACGCAGAAATAACATAGCCACATCCATTAGAAATCCGAAAGCATTAGTTATAATGATTGGTAGCGAATCCAGCTTTACTCCATACCACACCCATAGTCCATTACCACCAATTAGAAGCAGGAACATCACCGGGCTTACGTCGACCTTTTTTTCCTGAATTGATTTAATAAATTGAGGCACAAGAGATGCTGCAGTAAGCACTCCTGCAATAATGCCGATGATCTGTTTATCCATATAGGATTAAGACATATAACTATGATTTGTTTTTAGATTTAACGCGTTTGTTTTTGTAATAAATGATATACCTTGTTGACCATTTACTATGAATACGTATACAGGGCACGAGAGTTTAAACGAACAGATTAAAATAGTAGCAGCTGGTGCAGCAAAGCTGCCTGGGGTGGTTATTATCCATAGCATCGTGGATTGGACCATTACCTGGATGTCGGAGTATGGCCTGAAAGGGCTTGAAATTTCACTTGAGGAAGTTACAAGCATTAGTGCCCAGGAATATTATTCCAGGTTTTTCAACGAGGAAGATTCAAAGGATTATGTTCCAAAGATCCTTGGCCTGCTCGAGAGAAACAATGATGATGAAATAGTAACGTATTTTCAACAAGTTAGGGTCTCTGGAAAATCTTGACTGGACGTGGCATATGAGCAGCTCCAGAATTTTCATGAGAGATGAAGCGGGGAAACCTCTTTACACGATCACCATTTCATTTCCTATTGATGCGATGCACCATATGACGAGTAAGGCTGCACGGGTTTTGGAGGAAAATAATTTTCTGAGAAGGAATTTTCAGAGGTACTCCAGGCTGAGCGCCAGGGAATGTGAAGTTTTAAAAGAATTGGCGCTGGGTAAAAGCTCTGGAGAGACCGCAACCGAACTTTTTATTTCTGTGAGTACCGTAGAGACACATAGAAAAAATATCCGTAAAAAGCTCGAAACGACTTCATACTACGACTTATGTCAGTACGCCCGATCATTTGATCTTATTTAAACTGGGAGAATCTCTCTTCTCTTATTCCTGTCCCATTTGATTTACAGAAAGTATTATTGATCTTAGAGGGAAATACCTCCCGATGGCAGCTAAAAGTGCAGTTCACAAAAGGAATCCTGATCGCACTAATACAGCGGAGAACACCACTTGCCCCACCTGCGGTAATTCAATTAATAAGAATTTTTGCGAAGTGTGCGGTGAAAAGAAGCTCAACAGGCACGACTTTTCCCTAAGACATTTCGTAGAAGAAACCTTCGAGGGTTTCACTCATTTTGACAATAAATTTTTTAGGACTGCCAGGTTATTAATTTTCAAACCAGGACAACTAAGTATAGATTTTTACGAGGGCCGGAGGGTCCCTTACATGAAGCCATTTCCGATGTTTATAATCTGCAACATCTTGCTCTTCATGATCGTTGGTAAAACAAATATCTTTTCGCAGCCTCTGACTAGTTTTTTGCAGTACACACCTTATACATATTTTGGGACGAAAGAGGTTATACTCTCGTTTGTCAAGTCCGATGCAGAATTTGAGATTCTGGCTACACAGTTTAATCAGAGAATGGGAGTGGAGGCCAAAGCATTTCTTGCCATATTTATTCCCATTCTGGCTTTGGGTTCCTGGGTTGTCAACTACAGCCGACGAAAATATTTCTCGGAGCACCTGGTTTTCAGCACACATTATTTTACAGTCATGGTCATGTTGTATACGGTGTGGGCTCTACTTGTCAGCAGGCCATATACAGCCTGGTTTGATCCGGAGGAGTCAAGTAGAATTGCTGACCGGGTAAGTGGTTTTGTTAGCATTTTAATACTTGCTGTTTATTTTAGTATCTCATCGAAGAAATTCTACAAGATAAGCTGGGCGCGATCGATCCTGGGCTCTGTAATTATAACTCTGGTTTTTATGGGTTCACTGATAGCATACAGAACACTTTTGTTTTACAAGATAATTTACAGCCTGCATTAGGATTGAGTTGGCCAGTGTCGCTAATGACGTTTCTTTCGCAGATCAAACGCTACCCCATAAACAACACCTACAGAGACATAAGAATAGCTATCCTCGAAATAGATATTATAGTCGTCCTGACCACGATAGCCTACTCCCAATGCCAATGCAACATTATCCGTAAATCCGGGCTGATAGTTGTACTGTGCGCTGATATTTAGTCTTTTACGCAAATTTCCTAATGAGTAATCTTCGTACCGGTCGGTTATATATGTAAACTTCGCATGTATGCGTTGGTGATCGCTGTATTTATCATTTCCGCGCTTGTCGGTAAGTATATCATAAACCCAGCTGCCGTTAACACGTACAAAGCCATATTGATCTTTTAGTTCTCTGGAATATCCCCGGTTAAAAAGGCCGGTATGTAATTCTATTCCCAGAGATCCATATTGGCTCATCGAGCGAACGGAACTCACATTTCTTTTTCCAATAGTATAATCCAGCGTATAATAATTGGTAGTGAATTTTCCCCCGCCACGGTTAAATCTTCCAGAGGGGTCAAGCGTAGGGCCATCCTGCCCGTTTGAATGATGGGAGTAAGCCAGCGATAGAAATTGGGGATACAGAGTGTCGTTGTTTATCCTGCTGTAGATCTTTAGGCCAGGCATATAGCTGGGCGATCGCACCGGGGCTTTCCGGGCGTTTAGCAGCCTGAGCTTAACCCTCGGGGAAAACACCGCGAAAAATCGGGACTTGCTGCTATTTAGCAGGATCACATTTGGGTTGACGTCAGCAACAAGTGAGGTTTTGATGGGATTTCCATACTCATTTCCAAAAAAGCCGGGGTTGACATTTTGCCGGTAAATACTGTTAAAGGATAGATTGGTGCGTTGAGAGGGGATAAGAGTATCTTGAATACCGAACGCCGCATTGCTGAAGGATAAGCAGGTTCCAAGTAATAAAATATAGTGCAGATGTTGCCGGCTTGATCTTATAAGCATTATTGATGTTTTATATGATTACGTATGTTCCGGTTAAACAGTTTTATGTAGCAACTAAACCGAACGGTATTATTTCATCACTTAGTAAAAATGTGCTAGATTAGAATAGTATGCGTGATTTAAGGTCGATATATTTTCACCAGCGTTAAAAGACCACTTGAGATTAAATAATTGTAAATTTCATCCCCCGGACACTAAAATTTGCTGGTGATGAAATTTGATAAAATAATACTCGTTGTGCGGTTTAATTGGCCAGGGCATGTTTTAAGTGATTAATGGGTTTAT
>NZ_JBBJNI010000026.1:0-35122 GCF_037719425.1 Daejeonella sp.
AATGCCCTCTGCCATTTTCTTCATTTTTATATGAGCCTGGCCTCTC
The DNA here is from genome assembly GCF_037719425.1 of Daejeonella sp. Classification (GTDB taxonomy): domain Bacteria; phylum Bacteroidota; class Bacteroidia; order Sphingobacteriales; family Sphingobacteriaceae; genus Daejeonella. The sequence goes on from NZ_JBBJNI010000026.1 coordinate 47, forward strand.
CACTCTTCGTCCATTGTTCTGAACGTACCCTCGAGCTTAACTTCGTTAGGAATGACATTAGTTGCACCATTAGCGATAACTTTTCCAAAGGAAAGCACAGATGGCATCTTCGGATCTGCCACGCGGCTAACAATCTGCTGCAGGGCTATGATAATATGGGACGTAATAACTACAGGATCAATATTTTGTTGTGGTTGTGCGCCGTGGCCGCCTTTGCCATGAACTGTGACATATATCTCGTCGGTTGATGCCATATACTTACCTGCACGGAAACCTACTTTCCCCGATTCGATCAGGGGCATCACATGCTGACCTATAACCGCTTGCGGCTTTGGGTTTTCAAGGACCCCTTCTTTGATCATCAGATTTGCACCACCTGGCAGCCTTTCTTCCGCAGGTTGGAATATCAGCTTAACAGTTCCGCCAAATTCATCTTTTAATTGGGTCAGGATCTTTGCCGTTCCAAGCAATGATGAAGTATGGACATCATGGCCGCATGCGTGCATCACTCCCTCTTTTGTCGAACGGTAAGGAACATCATTAGCCTCAATGATTGGCAGTGCATCCATATCAGCCCGAAGCGCTACTACGGCATCAGAAGGTTTAGATCCTGTGATGAGCGCGACAATCCCAGTGTCGGCCATATTCTGATAAGTAATTCCCAGCTCATCCAGTTTAGATTTTACAAATGCTGAAGTCTCATATTCTTGGAATGACAATTCAGGATTGGCGTGCAGATGCCTGCGGTTTCCGACAACCTCCTTATGAATGTCCTGTGCCAACTGGCTGATCTTTTCTTTAAGCATTATTTGGGATTTATTCTTTCGGCAAAAATGAAGAGAGAGGTGTATTGTTTTTTGAGGTCGTTCACAAGTTTCTGTGCTTCCAGCTTTGTCCTGAAATCACCTACCCGAACCTTATAATTTGGCTGGGTATAGCTGACATAACTGCCAATACCCGGGAAAAGCGATTTGAATTTACTTTGCTGCAAATACGCTTCGTCCCGGCCAAGGCCTGAAAAGATCTGCACCCTATACCCAAGGCTGGTGACCGTATTACCGCTGCTGCCCAAACGACTAAGGGCAAGACGTCGGGAAATGAGGCTATCTATCTGCGGATCCTTTATCACAGTCACTTTCCCCTGCTGGGCTAAAGCGGCTTGTGTTAAAAAGAAACTAAATAATAAACCTATGATCAGTTTCCTGTGCATCAATTAATCTAATCCTACTCCGTGACAGTTTTTATATTTCTTACCGCTTCCGCAAGGGCACTGATCATTTCTGCCGATCTTTTGCTCCACACGAATTGGCTGTGCTTTTTGTACTTCCCTGGTATCATCAACAGGCATACCACTTGCGCTATGGACAAGCTCGGGTTTTGAAACCTTCAATTTACTCATATCCTGCTTGGGCTGAGGACGCGCCTCACGCACCTGCTCCGGATCCTGTGATGGTATATTTCCTCTAAACAAGAAGTTGACAATATCTTTGTTTACCGTTGCAAGCATTTGCTTGAACATATTAAAGGCTTCCATTTTATAAACGATCAATGGATCCTTTTGTTCGTAAACAGCATTCTGAACAGACTGCTTCAACTCATCCATTTCACGTAAATGTTCTTTCCAGGCATCATCGATCAGAGCCAGCACCACCGTCTTCTCGAATGCTTTGAATACCTCGAAACCACCAGTCTCTACCGCCTTTTTTAGATTTGTGGACACCTGAACCTGACGAACACCATCAGAGAACGGAACAATTATGTTTTCGATATGATCACCTCTTTCGCGCAGCACATCTTTCAACACCGGAAGAGTTTGCTGAGCAACAGCTTCAAGCTTGCGGTGATAGAAATCATCTATCCGGGCGAAAACTGCATCAGTAAGCTTATGGGCATTTAATTCTGCGAATTGCTTATCAGAAATTTCAGGGTCTACAGAGAAGATCCTGATAACCTCCATCTGGAATCCTTCATAGTTATTATCTTCTTTGTATTCTGTAGCGATATCTTCAACAACATCAAAAATGGTGTTGTTCAAATCCACATCCAGACGCTCGCCAAATAAGGCGTTCTTGCGTTTTGCATAGATCACAGAACGCTGGGAGTTCATTACGTCATCATACTCAAGCAAACGCTTACGTACTCCGAAGTTATTTTCCTCGACCTTACGCTGAGCCCGCTCAATTGATTTAGTGATCATCGAGTGCTGGATAACTTCCCCATCTTCGATACCCATTCTCACCATGATGTTTGCGATCCTTTCAGATCCGAATAAGCGCATCAGGTTATCTTCCAGTGAAACAAAGAACTGGCCTGAGCCCGGATCACCCTGCCGACCAGCGCGGCCACGCAGCTGCCTGTCAACACGGCGCGATTCATGACGCTCAGTACCTACAATTGCCAAACCTCCAGCATCTTTAACTCCTGCGCCAAGCTTGATATCAGTACCACGGCCAGCCATGTTGGTTGCAATAGTAACAGTCCCTGCCTGACCCGCTTCAGCAACTATATCGGCCTCCTTTTGGTGGAGTTTCGCATTAAGTACATTATGTTTAATACCCCTTAATTTCAGCATGCGGCTTAACAACTCCGAAATTTCGACCGAGGTAGTACCCACAAGTACCGGCCTGCCAGCTTGAGTTAGTGTTGTAATTTCGTCCGCCACTGCGTTATATTTCTCACGAACAGTACGGTACACCATATCCTCATGGTCCTTACGCTGAGCAGTAACGTTGGTAGGAATCTCAACAACATCAAGTTTATAGATCGTCCAAAGCTCGCCCGCTTCCGTTGTTGCTGTTCCAGTCATGCCGCACAGCTTATGGTACATTCTGAAGAAGTTCTGCAGGGTGATAGTTGCGTAAGTCTGAGTAGCATCTTCAACCTTTACATTTTCTTTAGCCTCAATCGCCTGGTGAAGCCCGTCAGAATAACGGCGACCATCCATAATACGGCCTGTCTGCTCATCTACCAGCTTGATCTTACCCTCGTCTACTATATATTCAACGTCGATCTCGAATAAAGTATAAGCCTTAAGCAATTGATTGATCGAGTGGATCCGCTCAGATTTAATTGAGAAATCACGCATCAGTGCATCTTTCTTTTCAATCTTTTCTTCTGTTGAAAGACTTGACTTCTCAAGTTCTGCTATTTCAGTACCTACATCCGGCATCACAAAGAAATGCGGATCCTCGCCAGAAGTGGTGATCAGCTCTATACCTTTTTCTGTTAACTCAACCTGGTTATTTTTTTCATCTATCACAAAGAACAGCTCCGCATCAACGGTCGGCATTTCTTTGTTCTGATTTTCCATGTAGTGGTGCTCCGATTTAGTCAGGACTTGTTTCATGCCCGGTTCGCTAAGGAATTTTATCAACGCCTTGCTCTTTGGCAGACCGCGATATGCACGAAGCAATGCTAAACCGCCATCCTGTGGTCCGGCCTGTCCTGCATTAATGGAGCGTTTTGCCTGATTAAGAACATCGACAATAAAGTTCTTTTGAGCGGTAACTAACCTTTCGATCCTTGGCTTCAATTCATAGAACTCATGCTCATCGCCGCGCGGAATTGGTCCGGAAATAATTAAAGGCGTCCTGGCATCATCGATCAATACTGAATCCACCTCATCTACCATCGCAAAGTGTAATTTCCGTTGTACCAGGCTTTCCGGGTTCAATGTCATATTGTCACGCAGGTAATCAAATCCGAACTCGTTATTTGTTCCGAAGGTGATATCAGCTCCGTAAGCTCTTCTCCGATCATCGGAATTTGGCTGGTGTTTATCAATACAATCGACAGTTAAGCCGTGAAATTCAAAGAGTGGCCCGTTCCATTCAGAGTCACGTCGTGCCAGGTAATCGTTTACGGTCACAATATGAACACCCTGTCCTGAAAGTGCATTTAAATATGCCGGAAGTGTACCAACAAGGGTCTTACCTTCACCTGTCGCCATCTCCGCAATCTTACCCTGGTGAAGAACGACACCACCTATCAGCTGAACATCGTAGTGGATCATATTCCATGTCACTTCGGTACCAGCAGCCAGCCATGTATTATGGTGGATTGCCTTGTCTCCCTGGATAACAACGTTCTGCTTGCGTGCAGCAAGTTCCCTGTCGGCCTGGGTAGCGGTAACTTCTAATGTTTTATTTTCAGTAAACCTTCGGGCAGTGTCTTTCATTACTGCAAAAGCCTCCGGCAGTATGTCCATCAAAACTTTCTCAAGTTCTTTATCACGGTCTTTCTGCAGTTTATCCAGCTCATCGTAGATAGCCGTTTTCTCATTGACAGGAAGATCAGCAGCTTCAGCTTTTAGCTTTATGTCAGAAATTTCTTTATCAATGGAAGTCAGAAATTCTGCAATGCGCGCTTTAAAATCGAGGGTTTTTTGTCTCAATTCATCATTGCTCAATGCGGCTAACCTGGCGTACTCTTCCTTTGTTTTTTCAACAATAGGGTGAATTATCTTTATATCGCGATCAGATTTGCTTCCGAAAAGTTTATTTAAAATAGCTAACATATATATGGTACTGTTGAAATCAAGTTTACACAACAACTAAGCCATTGCCATATCAAAGTCAGAATGGCATAAATGGAGTGCAAAATTACGATTTTATTATGAGAATAGGATTTATAGGATGATAGGATTCATAAGATCAAATCGGGTATTTGTACATCCTCCCATTTGCTCATTTCCAAATTTGCTCATCTTCTCAATTGTGAATTCTTTATCTTCGCATCATGAATATCCTCCTCCTAGGCTCCGGCGGGCGTGAAAGCGCTTTCGCATCCAAAATGGCTCAAAGTCCTCTTTTATCGCAGTTATACATAGCTCCCGGAAACGGTGGAACTGCCGCATTGGGAAAGAATGTTAACCTTAAAGCAACTGACTTTGATGGGATAGGCACTTTTGTTCTTAAAAACGATATCAAGATGGTGGTTGTTGGACCAGAGGAGCCACTTGTGAAAGGAATTCATGACTACTTCCTTGACCGCGCAGATCTGAAGGATATTCCAGTTATTGGTCCGCAGCAAGAGGGCGCGCAACTTGAGGGAAGCAAAGACTTTTCTAAACAGTTCATGATCAGGCATGGCATTCCGACAGCAGCTTTTAAATCCTTTACGGTGGATACTTTACAGGAAGGCTTAGAGTATCTTGAAACTCAAAAACTTCCTATCGTCTTAAAAGCTGATGGCCTGGCTGCAGGTAAGGGCGTGCTGATATGTGAGACCCTTGGCGAAGCAAAGCTCGAACTAAAAGCGATGCTCGCTGATGCGAAGTTTGGCGAGGCCAGCAGCATGGTTGTTGTTGAAGAATTCCTTACAGGGATAGAATTGTCTGTTTTTGTGCTCACTGACGGGAAATCTTACAAGATCCTTCCGGAGGCTAAAGATTACAAGCGGATCGGCGAGGGAGATACCGGTTTAAATACCGGCGGTATGGGTTCAATTTCTCCAGTTCCCTTTGCGGATGCTCAATTCATGAAGAAAGTTGAAGACCGTATTATCATTCCCACGATCGAAGGATTAATGAAAGATGATATACCATATAAAGGGTTCATATTTATCGGGCTTATGGCTTCACATACTCCTGAAGGCAAAGATCCGTATGTGATCGAATATAACGTGCGTATGGGTGATCCTGAAACAGAGAGTGTTATCCCACGGATTGAAAGCGATCTTATAGAGCTTTTCAAAGGCGTTGCTGAAGAAAACCTTGCAGAAAAGGAGCTTAAGATATCCTCTAAGATCGCAGCAACGATCATGCTCGTTTCCGGCGGGTATCCGGGGGAATACCTAAAGGGAAAAGCGATAACGGGAATAGAGAACCTCAGGCACTCTGTGGCTTTTCACGCGGGTACTGAGTTGGACAATGGCATTGTAAAATCAAACGGCGGACGAGTAATCGCGATCACTTCGCTTCAGGACAATATGTTTGATGCTGTACAGAAAGCAACAGCCGATGCTGGCAGGATCTATTTCGACGGGAGATATTTCAGGGCGGATATTGGAGGAGATTTAATGTAGGTGAACCAAGAGCCAGGAACCAAGAATCAAGACCTCCACAAAATGCAAGCAGTTGTCATTGCGAGTGTAGCGCGGCAAAAGGTTTACCACCGAACGTTCCTTACGATCATAGCCTCTCGAATTTAACCGCAGAGAACACAGAGTACCCGCAGAGGACGCAGAGAGAGTGAGCGAATGCTTTTGCGAACTCTACGTAAATCTTCTCGGCTTTGCGGTTAATTAGGCGTTTGATTTCTCCGCCCAGCCAAATAACGGGTAGCCGGTATCAGGCAACTAGTATCCTCTTTATTCTTTGCCTTGCTCCTTCAAAACCTCTTCCAACTTAGCATTCAGATCCGGACCACGCAGGTCTCTGGCAATTATTTTTCCATTCGGATCCAGCAGGAAATTTCTCGGTATACTCTCAATACCGTAAAGCACTGCAGTTGGGCTTTCAAAATGTTTTAGTTCAGATAAGTGCGTCCAGGTTAATTTATCATCCCGCACGGCCTGGAGCCAGTCTTTGCGATCACGATCCAGGGACACGCCCAAAACAGTAAATCCTTTATCTTTAAATTTCTGAAATGCACGCACAACATTAGGATTCTCCTGACGGCAGGGGCCGCACCAAGCTGCCCAGAAATCGAGCAGGACATATTTTCCTTTGAGGGATGACAGCGCGACTTTCTTGCCCGCGGTATCTGCTGCAGTAAACCCCGGAGCAATAGCTCCTACCGATGTCTTCTTTTCCCTTGTAATATACTCGTTTATTGCTTTGCCCGTCGGGCTCAGCCTCACGCTGGCATCCAGTTTATTGAAAGAAGCTTCTGCTTCCAGGAAGTTATACGAAGAGCGGGCAATTTCGGGAAGTATCAGTGCAGAGATAATTGCCGAAGGGTTCTTCTCAATATAGCTCTTCTGATAAGCGATCAGATCATTGCCTGCCTCTTTAAGGGATGGAGAATACATTTTTATAATGGTGTCAAGCGGGACGCCCATTTGTGATTGCCTTTCTGCAGCTTCATTCAAAGCACTGAGTTTAGCCATGTAGGGCGATTGTCCGGCAGTGTACTTAAGCACGTCCTCGTTAGCTTTTGAACCGGTAATAACCGCTGCTGACAGCTTATTCTTAATGATGATCGTTATATTTCCCTTGTCAAGCACGAACTGCTTAAACTCCGAAGGGTCCTTTGGCTTGAGGTCGCCTGCCAGGGATAAATACCCGGGCCCTGGCTCAGGAATATTCCCGGTGATCACAAACTGTCCGTTTTTAACAGGGATTTTCTTTATCTGAGGTTGCTGTGCGTTCACAAATGAGCCCTGACCAAAATAAATCGCGTCGACCTTTAAGGATTTATCAATAGTTCCATTAATCGTAAAAGAACCTTGTTGTGCGCTCGCAGAAGCACTAACAGCAAACAGGAAAGAGAGAAAATATAATTTAAGACACCTCATTTATAAGATATGTAAACCGCTAAAATTAGCCAGAATATTCTGAAATACTCCAACGGGACAAGTGGGAAATTATTTCATTGATACTTATCGAGTCATCGGGCACTGGTAATTTTTTAAACGGTTAATGAACGGCAAATAAACGGCAAATGTAGCCGTGTTACTTATACCTCAGAGCCGCCGGGATTAGAGCATCATAAATGAGATTTGAATAACTGCTAATAAAATCACAAGTTTGAAAAAACGTCTATACATGCCTGCAGAGATATCAGACTATCCTTCAACTATAAGATCCAAATTCCGTGAGCTCTTTAACCAGGAGCCTGTGATTATCCGTTCCCCCGGCCGCATAAACCTGATCGGCGAGCACACAGATTACAATATGGGATTCGTATTGCCGGCCGCTATTGACAAGGCCATCTATATTGGCATTCAGATACGGGAGGATAACGAGATCCATTTACACTCGCTGGATTATAATGACCATCATACTACAACAACTGACCAGATTGTTAGATCGGGGAAGCTGTGGCCGGATTATATATTGGGAGTGGTTGAGCAGGTCCTTCGCTTTGCTCAGGATGACAGCAACAGTGGTATCACTAATGCAACAAAGCAACATGTCTTTGCGAGCGCAGCGAAGCAAGGCTTCAATATTGTCTTTGGCGGGGACATACCGCCAGGGGCTGGACTCTCCTCATCAGCCGCGCTGGAATGTGCAACCGCTTATGCGCTTAATGAATTATTTGGGTTGGGGGTATCCAAAATGGATCTGGTTAAGATCTCGCAGGCAGCTGAAAATGAGTTTGTGGGAATGAAATGCGGCATCATGGATCAGTTTGCCAGTATGTTCGGCAAACAGAATCATTTGATCCGGCTGGACTGTCAAAGCCTGGAGTATACCTACATTCCATTTAACCTGAAGGCTGTTAAGGTCCTGCTTTTCGATACAAGGGTGAAGCATTCGCTGGCGTCTTCGGCGTACAACGAGCGACGGGAGCAGTGTGAGGAGGGGGTGCGGTTGGTAAGGGAACGGAAGTCTGAGGGCGGAAGTCAGAAATCAGAAGTCAGAAGCCTGAGGGATGTAACTGAGGAAGATTTGCTGAGTTATGTGAAGCCTGTAAATGAAGTAGTCTATAATCGCTGCACGTTCATAGTAGCAGAGATTCAGCGGTTACTGGTTGGGTGCAAAGATTTGGAGAATAACGACATTGAGGCATTCGGGAAGAAGATGTTTGAGACGCATGATGGCCTAAGTAAATTATATGAAGTGAGCTGTAAAGAGCTCGATATTTTAGTCGACATGGTCAAAGATGATCCCAATGTATTGGGTGCAAGAATGATGGGAGGAGGCTTTGGCGGCTGTACGATCAACCTGGTTAAAAATGAGGCGGTTGAGAGACTGACTAAGAAAGTTTCAGAGATGTATAAAAAAGAGACGGGGGTTGAGATGCTGGTTTATGAGGTGGGAGTTGAGAATGGAACACAGATTATCAGCTGACAGTAACGATTAGCGAAATTCTTGTCCCACTCCCTCCAGTTTCTTTTCGGATTACTACAACAATTTTAAATATACCTATTGACCAAATTCTCCAGCAGCTCCTGCTTTCCGCTCCTAACTTCAGGCTCGCCTTTTTCAATTGCAAAGGCTCTCAAATCTTCCAAAGAAAGTTTTCCTGCTGCGAAATCCTTGCCTTTACCGGAGTCAAATGAAGCATAGCGCTCTTTGCGGATCTTCTTGTAATCAGATTTGTTGAGGATATTGTCCGCAGCAATTAAAGCCCGAGCGAAAGTGTCCATCCCCCCGATATGGGCATAGAATAAGTCGGCCGGATCAGTTGAGTTTCTGCGGATCTTAGCATCGAAGTTTATGCCACCACCCTGAAATCCGCCTGCTTCGATAATTACCAGCATCGCTTCGGTGAGCTCATTTATATTATTCGGGAACTGGTCAGTATCCCACCCATTTTGTACGTCGCCGCGATTTGCATCGATAGATCCCAAAAGGCCCGCATCAGCAGAAACCTGTAATTCGTGCTGGAACGTATGTCCGGCAAGAGTGGCGTGGTTTACTTCAATGTTGAGCTTGAAATCTTCCATCAGATCGTATTGACGAAGGAAGCTGGTCACCGTAGCGGCATCATAATCGTATTGGTGTTTTGTTGGCTCGCATGGCTTTGGCTCTATGAAGAATGTTCCCTTAAACCCTTGTCCGCGTGCGTAATCTTTTGCTGTGTGAAGGAAACGTGCAAAGTTCTCCTGCTCGCGTTTCATGTTTGTATTTAAAAGGCTCATATAACCTTCGCGTCCACCCCAGAAAACATAGTTCTCACCGCCAAGGCTTATCGTCGCGTCTAGCGCAGCCTTTACCTGGGCTCCTCCATGACTTAAGACGTGAAAATCGGGATTGGTGGCTGCACCGTTCATGTAACGGCGGTGCGAGAATAAGTTAGCTGTTCCCCATAAAAGCTTTACACCACTGGCTTTTTGCTTTTGTTTTGCATATTCGGTTAAGGCTTGCAAACGCCCTTCATTTTCAAGGATATTATTTCCATAATCAACTACATCTACATCATGGAAACAGTAATAAGGCAGGTTCATTTTAGTGATAAACTCAAATGCTGCATCCATTTTATCCTTTGCTCGCTCAACGGGATCAGACTTTTCATCCCATGGGAAAATGTGAGTTGGTTCGCCGAAAGGATCACCACCATTCCCAACAAATGAATGCCAGTAAGCGCAGGCGAAACGAAGGGTTTCTTTCATGGTCTTACCGGCAACAATCTTATTTTCGTCGTACCAGCGAAATGCCAGTGGATTATCGGACTGGAGGCCTTCATACTTTATTTGAGAGATTCCATTAAAGAATTCTTTGTTGCCCAGAGTTATAGATGACATAGCTTTTGTTTAGGCTTCTAATTTATAGAATTTATGTGAGAATGAGTTTTTGACTTGCGAAGTTTATCTCCGATATGCACGAAACTTCGCAAGTAGCGTACTCAATTTTATAGACTGGCGAAGTCATTTTCCGCACTGATACAGACTTCGCAAGTCAGCGCTGCGAGCATAATTAGTTTCTAAAAACACCCGGCTTTTCTTAATTTGCATTAAAATCAAATCTTATGAGGGCTTCGCTAATTTCATTCATCTTTTTCATAACAATATTTTCAGTAAAGGCACAAGATCAGAATGAACCAAATTACGATGAGACTAAGGTACCCAAGTATACTTTGCCGAAAGCTCTTAAGACACAGGCTGGCAAACAGGTAACCAATAAAAACCAGTGGGAGAAAACAAGGAGGCCTGAAATATTAAGGCTTTTTGAGGATAACATTTACGGGCAGCTGCCGAAGGATTACGACAGCATCCGTTACACGCTGAGCAATGAGAACGCCAAAGCCATGAATGGTAAGGCACATCTTAAAGAAGTTCTTATTGAAGTATTCAGGCTGAATAAGAGTGTGAAAATAAACCTTGTATTATTCATCCCAAACAATGCACCGAAACCTGCGTCTGCATTTCTTCTCATTAACAATAGGGCAAAAGATCAAACTGATCCGACGCGCATAGTTAAAAGTGATTTCTGGCCGACAGAAGAGGCGATCGAAGCCGGCTATGCTATGGCTGCATTCCACAATGCAGATTTGGCGCCCGATGATCCCAAGCTCTTCATGAACGGTGTGCTTCAGTTATATCCCGAGCAGCTATCTGCGGATAATGGCATGCGCGCTATTGGTGCATGGGCCTGGGGGGCAAGTCGCGTAATGGATTATTTTCAACAAGAACCGCTTATCGATAAAGACAAAGTCGCAATTGCCGGACATTCGCGTGGAGGAAAAGCTTCCTTGTGGACAGCTGCACAGGACCAAAGGTTTGCGCTTTGCATTACCAACTGCTCCGGAAGTACCGGCGCGAAACTGGCACGCAGAGAATTCGGAGAACGGATCAGACGAATCAACACTTCCTTCCCGCACTGGTTTAACACGAATTACAAAAAGTTCAACGACAAAGAAAGCCTATTGCCGGTTGACCAGCACATGCTGATCGGGCTTGTGGCACCCAGGCCGGTGTATGCGACAAATGCGACCGAAGATCTTTGGGCCGATCCGAAAGGTACATTCCTGGCGCTAAAAAATGCGGAGGAGGTTTATAATTTATATCGGTTAAAGTCGGCTCTGGGCACACAACTACCTGCACCTAATTCTGCTGTAATTCAGTCGCCTCTTGGTTATCATAACCGTATTGGAGTCCATAACATGACGGGATTCGACTGGGCTAACTTTATAAGATTTGCGGATCATCATTTTAAAAAGCCAGGCAAATAACTGACTTCCGAAGTTTATCTCCGATATGCAAGAAACTTCGCAAGTCTCATAATTTTTTTTGTAGACTGGCGAAGTTATTTTTAGCTCGGACTTAGACTTCGCAAGTCAATCCTTATTTAAGATGAGTTTCCAGTAACCTCTTCCATTCCCGATAAATCTCATCATACTCTCTCTTGATCTGTGGCTCAATTAATCTTAAGGCCTTCACATTACTGAACGCGTTTTCCAGGGTCATCTCTCCAATACCAATACCGGCACCAATTGCCGCTCCTACACTCCCATCGTTCTCGTAAAGCTCGACCGGCACGCCGCATGCATTTACAAATGCCTCGGTAAATACCTCGCTTGAAAACATATTATTTTTACCTGCCCGAATGACGGTAGGGTTCATTCCGTTTTTGCGCATGATATCCAAACCATAGCGAAACGAAAAGGCAATTCCTTCCTGCACCGCACGGAAGATGTCGGCCGGCTTGTGAACATTGAGATCGAGGTTATGAATATGTGCACCGACAGTTTTATTATTCAGCATACGCTCAGCACCATTGCCGAACGGAATGACACGCATTCCATTGCTGCCAGCTTTTACCCTTGCTGCATCAGCATTCATCTGATCATAGGAGGTTCCTGCAGCAAAAGTGTTTTTAACCCAGCGATTGAGGATCCCGGTGCCGTTAATGCATAAAAGAACTCCAAGATGTTTCTGTCGGGTAGTATAATTAACGTGGGCAAAAGTGTTGATCCGGGATTGCTTATCGTAAGTCAGTTGATCTGTAACCCCATAAATGACACCTGATGTTCCTGCAGTGGCAGCTACTTCACCGGGCTTGAGCACATTTAAGGATAGTGCGTTATTGGGCTGGTCGCCTGCTTTATAAGTGACGAGTATCCCCGGACTAAGTCCAAGCAAGGACGCAATTTTTGTCTTTAGTTTTCCATGTTCTGAGAATACATCACGTACCTCCGGGATAACCTCCTTCTCGAATCCATATTGAGTCATGACCTCCCCGGATATTTCATCTTTCTTAAAATTCCAGAAGACGCCTTCCGAAAGTGCTGAGATACTGGTTGTGATCTCCCCGGTGAGCTTCATCGCAATGAAATCCCCGGGAAGCATAACCTTATCGATGTTCTGGTAAATATCGGGCTCATTCTCTTTAACCCATGCAAGTTTTGAAGCTGTAAAGTTCCCGGGAGAATTAAGCATTTCGCTCAAACATTTTTCACCTCCAATGGCATCAAAAGCGCGATTCCCAATTTCAACCGCACGGCTGTCACACCAAATAATAGAATTCCTGAGTACATTCTGATCTTTATCAACCACCACCAAACCGTGCATCTGGTAAGCAACGCCTATAGCCCCAATATCCTGTGGATCATATAATTTCTTGGCATTACATATTAAAATAGCCTGCTGCACATGTTCCCACCACATTTCGGGTGGCTGCTCCGCCCAGCCTGGTTGTAACGCAATTATCTCGCTCTCTATTTCAGGATATTGAGCACTGGTAATACATCGTCGTGTTTCTGAATCTAATACCGAAACTTTAATTGAAGAAGTGCCGAGGTCGATGCCGAGTAGGAGCATGGTAGGTTTTAAGGATGTTTGTGGTTGGGTTTGAAGGTAAGGATTTTAGGCCAAAGGCGAGAGTATTACGTTATACGTTTTACGTTTCTAAACGCTGTAAATAGTACCCGGGGAGTTAGGCACCAACACGTGAACGTATAACTTACAACGTATAACTCAATTAAGTTTCAGATAGGTTCGCCACCACAGATCCGGCATTTCACCTGAGTTTGCTAATTGATAATCCTCATACCTGCAGGGCACTAAATGATGGCGTTCGTTTTTAGACAAGCCAGTTGGGTAGGGTACCTGCATCCACCAGCGGTCGGACTTTTTACTTTTTACAAAGACCAGTTCGTGAGATCCGTCCTTCAGGCTAGCACGAAAAGTGATGTATTGCGATTTGGGAAGTAAGGGATGTTCTTTCTTCCGGTTGTAAAACCCATCGACGAAATACCAGACCATCTGCGCAAGCAGCAATGCTGTATGGCCATTATGATCGTACTCAGGATTAAATTCATAAAATCCTATTGACGACAGCTTATCGTTCATGCCCGCATACCGGCAGATCTGGCATGCTTCTTCACCATAAAATCCGTTAGGTGTGGCGTTCGCATTTGCAACGGCATCCGAGGAACGGATAGCAGCCATGTCGAAACTGATCATATTGGCATTACGTATGATAGGCTCGGCTATCGTTATGGAGCTCGAGAAATCACCAAGTCTGTGAATATCAAAATATAACTTATCCATTACCTTCAGGCTTTCCTGATTAACAAAATAGGTTTGGTAGCCAATGTTGCTGTAATTGAATAAGTAGTTAGGCTCGTGTAAAAAGATCCTGTTCAGATAGGAATGAGAAGTGGTTCCATTCACGCCTTCAGGATCATCATCAAGGTCGAAATGAGAATCTACAACCAGCAAGTCTACTTTCTGCCCCAGTTCCTCATAGGCCATGAACTGCGGATAGGTAAGATCCTGGCCGCCGCCGATAATCACCGGAAGGATGTTCATTATTATAAGTTCAGTTACGACGAGCTTAAGCGCCACGTACGTATCCGAAACCGTATGACCAGCCTTAATATTTCCCAGATCTACAATCCTCGTTGAGTAATTCCCTTCGTTGAGGGCGTAAAACTTCTCGCGGAAATGATCAGCAGAAAGTGCGGTTCCAGAATTGTTGATTGCGTTCCTGTCTTCCTGAACGCCAACAATTGCTATGTCGTAGGTATTACTTTCAAGATCAGGAAAATCTGAATTATAGATTTCCAGTTTTGAACCTAAATGACTCGTGTAGAAACCATTTGTTGGGGAAGTATAAGTTACGGGAGATAAAAAATCGGATAATGACATAGGAAATTAGTTCTGAGATCGATTAATCGATTAGCTCCCGTTAAACAATTTAGTCTGAGGCGAAGATTGTGGCAACAGACTGGAAGCAAATATCACTTTATTCAACTACTTTTGAAAGCATTAAAAAAAATTCATTCGATGGTATTAGTCACCGGCGCCACCGGTTTTTTAGGGTCAGAATTAGTCAGAGCTTTGTTGTTAAAAGGAGAAAAAGTTCGCGCCCTTAAACGCGGCTCTTCTATAATTCCCGAGATCCTTAAAAATGAAGGTCTGATTGAATGGGTGGATGCAGATCTTCTGGATTATTCCGCCCTGGACGATGCCATGCAGGGGATTAAAAAAGTTTATCATTGTGCCGCGTTTATATCCTTTAAACAAAAGGATAAGAAACAAATGATGAAGGTGAACATTGAAGGAACGAGTAATCTTCTGAACGCTTCTGTTGCAAACAACATCGAAAAATTCCTGCACGTAAGCTCAGTCGCGGCGGTGGGGAACAGTAAACATAATGAACTTATAACTGAGAAAAATCACTGGGAATTTGGCACAGGCCAAAGCAGTTATTCCGTTTCCAAATACGAAAGTGAGATGGAAGTGTTCCGTGCTTCTGCGGAGGGATTAAAAACGGTGATAGTTAATCCATCAATAATTATAGGCAAAAATACCGGCAGTGACGGAAGCGGGCAGATATTCAGTACGATCAGAAAGGGATTATCATATTATCCCGGAGGGAGTTTTGGTTACGTTGATGTTGATGATGTTGTTTCGGCAATGATAAGCCTGATGGAAAGCAATATTTCCAACGAGCGATTTATAATAAGTGCTGAGAATTGGACCTATCGTGATCTGTTTACAGAAATAGCAGCGAGGTTTAACAAAAAGGCACCTGCACTTGCTTTACAGCCATGGATGCTTAATGCAGCAAGGTTAGGAAAAGGAATAATAGCAACGCTGACTGGAACTGAGAATAGTTTAAACAAGGATACTGTCAGGACTGCTTTCAAAAAGCAGAATTATTCTAATGATAAAATTAAAAAGGCTCTAAATTTGAAGTTCAGATCCGTTAAGGATTCCATTGCCGAGATCTGTGAGAATTACGAAAAGAACTAATTTACAATTCCATTGAAGCAGTTTTACATTATAGATTTCGACAGCACTTTTACCCAGGTGGAAGCGCTGGACGAACTTGCAAGAATTTCATTACAGGACCATCCCAATCGCGAAGGTATTTATCAGACGATCGAGGATCTGACAAACGCGGCGATGGAAGGAAAAATGTCATTCCGCGAAAGCCTGACAGCCAGGGTTCAACTGCTCGAAGCGAATAGAGATCATTTAAAACAGCTTATTTCGCACCTCAAAACGAAAGTGTCCGCATCCTTCTCGCGCAATAAGACCTTCTTTAAAAAGCATGCCGACGATGTTCTTATCGTATCCGGCGGATTTAAGGAATTCATTATCCCCGTGGTTTCTTCATATCACATTTCAAAAGAGAATATCTACGCAAATACCTTTGTTTTTGATGAATCAGGCAAGATCGTTGGCTATGATGAAAGCAACCCGCTATCCAATGAAGGGGGAAAAGTAACCTTACTGAAAGATCTTAAACTACAGGGCGATATTTATGGTATCGGCGACGGACATTCTGATTTTCAGCTGAAAGAGTTCGGAATGATAAAAAAGTTCTATGCTTTTACTGAGAATATTGAACGCAAGACCGTAGCCGAAAAAGCAGATCACGTTACACCAAGCTTTGATGAGTTTTTATATGTAAACAACCTGCCAAGGGCTATATCTTATCCAAAGAACCGGATCTTATGCCTGGTCATCGGCGATGTGCCAGCACTTGCAATACAAACGCTTAAAAAAGACGGCTTCTCTATCCGCCATAAAACCAGCTTCGAAGATAAATATGTTCCCGATGTTGGTATGATGCTGCTGGCAAATGGCGAAGTGCTTGCGGATGAAAAACTGAAGCGTGCGGTAAAGCTGAAGACAATTGGCTACCTGGGAAATAGCAGGCTGATCCTATCGAAGGAAATATGCACCGACATGGGCATTGTGGTTTTTGACGATCCGAAAAACAACGCTGGTAGTACCGAATTTATAGCAAAGCGCATGATTAATTTTATCAATCATGGGCATACATACAGGAGCTTAAATTTCCCCAACTTACAGCTTCCGCGGATCGCTGGCGCTCATAGATTGATTCACATTCACCATAATGTTCCGGGAATTATGGCAAGCATAAATCAGGTTTTTGCCGACCACAACATCAATATCGTCGGCCAATACCTGATGACTAATGCGAGCATTGGCTATGTTATTACAGATGTCAGTGACCAATACGATAAAAGGGTTTTGAAGGACTTGAAACTGATTGACCATACGATTAAGTTTAGGATACTTTATTAAGTGGAGAGTGGAGAATGGAGAGTGGAGAGTGAAGAATTGCTGGGCGGCGATACCCATGCCTAATTAAGCAATCTTGCCTTTTTCAAACAAATTCCATAAATTGCCGCTCCCAATACTAATTACCATGTTGACCGATACCCTAAACATTGCTGTAACGAAAACAGCTGATTCACGTCTCCAGAAGACGGATTTTGATAACCTGCCCTTTGGCAGAACTTTTTCTGACCATATGTTTACTGCTGATTACGAAGGCGGGGAATGGAAAAACTTTCAAATAGTCCCTTACGGGGAGATTGGACTAAGCCCTGCTATTTCTGCACTTCACTACGGACAAGCTTTTTTCGAAGGAATTAAAGCGTACAAACATGCCGACGGACGGATCGCAATTTTCCGCCCTGAGAAAAATGCTGAGCGTTCAAATGCATCAGCTGACCGCTTGTGTATGCCTCAGATTCCGGCAGACATGTATTTGCAAGCCCTTTCTGCGATTGTTGAAATTGATAAAGACTGGGTTCCTTCAAAAGAGGGACATAGCCTTTACCTCAGGCCATTCATGTTTGCAACTGATCCGTATTTGGGTGTTACACCTTCTGCAACTTATAAATTTATAATCCTTACCGGACCAGTAGGGCCATATTTTTCAAAAAACCTTAAGGTGAAGATTGAAACCAGCTTCTCAAGAGCAAGCGACGGCGGTTTCGGATTTGCCAAGGCTGCCGGCAATTATGGCGGTTCGATGCTGCCTGCAAAACGAGCAACGGAAGAAGGCTTTGATCAGCTTATCTGGACAGATTCACGCGAGCATGCATATATTGAAGAGTTGGGCGCTGCGAATATTATGTTTATGATGGATGGAAGAGTAATAACTCCAACTACGCGCGACACCATTTTAAAGGGTGTTACCCGCGATACCGTGATCACATTGGCAAAAAGCTGGGGCATTGAAGTTGAGGAACGCCGCGTTTCTGTCGCCGAGATCCTGAGCGGAATCAAAGAAGGAAGAATTACGGATGCTTTCGGTGTTGGTACTGCTGCTACGATAGCTCATATTGCTGAAATAGGCCACGAGGGAGAGGTTTACACTTTACCTGATCCTGCAAAACGGGAGTTCTCAAACCGCGTTTTACAAACGCTTAACGCGATCAGGTACGGTCGGGTAGCAGATGAGTTTGGCTGGAACTATTTTGTAGGATAATTTTCCGGTGAAACAATTTTAAAAAGCTGTTCAGAATCTGAGCAGCTTTTTTTGTTTAAATTAATTGTTTCTATCCTTTCTATTCGATCTACGCTTCACCTTCCTCTTTTCCCTTTCATCTCTCCTCTCTTCTCTTTGGAAACGCTCAATTTCCATCCTGTGCAGCCGCGACTTAATTTCCCGCTGCGTTTCTGCATCTAATCCGATGCTTCCCAGAAGGGCGGACGACATTCCTTTCCAGATCATATTAAAGAAAGAGGAGTGCTGCGGCCTGACATAATTGAAATTTACCTTTCTAACAGGACGTCCGGGAGAAGGATTCTCACTTTCAATGATCAGGACATTTGCAAAAATTGATGCTATGCCCCGGCGCTTTAGCCAGGTAGTTTTCTCGCTTCTTTCAAGCAGGGCAATTTTAAGATTGTTGTAATAACATGTCAGCATACCCTTAACGCCTGTCGTGCTTCCCGCGCCATTAAATACCATTCGCTCTAATGAGCCTGATTTGATCTCAATCAGCGATAACGGGCGTATAGCAACATTAAACATGTCTGCGTCCATTCTTCCGACATCCCCCTTAAAATCGAAGGCCGCCGCAGGTGATGCCAGATCGAATTGCATATTCACATTGAATCTTCCGCGATCCATCAGCAGCGCTGTAAGCTTCGCTTCCGCTTTAGGGTTGCTGGCCAGGCTCGCAGAGTCATTCGTTACGTTAAGGATATGCCCATTAATTTTACTAAAGGTCACGGTGCCTTTTTTCCTCGAATCCGGATTATATTCCGAATAGCTTACGCGCGAATCTCTGAGAGACACTGTATCGACTTTGGTATCGAGCTCGAAACGTTGCAGGGAAAAGGGCGGAAAATTCATACCCCTATCGCGTAGTGAATCTGGCATCGAGCGGTCGAGAAAAATAGAAAGATCCGCTTTTTGTAATGTCAGGCTGGAGGCTATCAGGCGCCTGTTTAAATTCAACATCCCGTAATCGATATTGTTAAGCTGTATCTCTTGGGCGTTAGCACTATATCGATCCTTCTGCACCTTAAATTTTCTTGCAAATTCCATTTCACCAAGCCTTGGTATCAGGCGAAAGCCTTTTACTATCGCGTAGCCTTTTGCAGTCGAAGCGGTAAATTGCTGGATCTGGATGGTATAATTGCTATCTGCAGTAATGCTATTATAGGAGTTCAATTCTGCATAGATGTCGCGTGTATGGTACAAGCGCGACTTATCAAACTGTGACAAAGAATCTATCAGCAGGTCACTGACCTTTATAGTTAATCCTTTTAGGTTCGTTATTCTTGCCGGAGCAATACTCTTATCAACGTACTGGAAGTCGGCATTCTGAAAAGTTATATTCTTCACTTTGAGGGATCGAAGGTAGGGCGACAATCGTTTCCAGGCAGTTCTGATGTCGGGCTTTGTTGTTTCCTTATTCCGCTTGGCATTTGTAAAAATGACCTGTAGCTTAGGTTTATCAATCAATACCGAACCCATTTCGAGGATCCCGTCAAAGTAAATTTTCCAGGGCTGCACCCTTTTCAGGGTGAGCTCACTGACTTGAACCGTATACAAATGCCTGGGGGCCAGGCTATCCGTACTCATTTTGCTGAATATCGAGGTATCAGGAATAAAGACAATGTTTTTGACACTGATCCTGCCGCTAATGATATTAGTCCGGATATTCTCAAACTTGATGCTGTAAAGGCCGTTGGTTGAGGTTTGAATAGCTGTCTTTATCCTTGCAGTAAGGATCGGCTTCCAGCGATAGTTAAGGTAAATTGCAAAAAATGTCAGCAGAGCACCTAAAATCATTGCAATATACAGAGCCCATCTCCATTTTCCTGTCCCCTTACGTTTTAGCACCATAGATATCTTCAACTCGGATAAAAACCATTTTATACTGAATGGTCTGAATTTTTGAATTATTTCTTAGCCCAATTTAACAAAGTTTATCAGCTTATTTAAAAAACTGTCACTGCCAAACTGTCATTAAGGAGAAAAATTCGTATTTTTGCGGCCTAATTATCTAATTGATGTTTGACAGGCGAGCTGATTTAATAGATGCTTCACACCCTACTATGCACGATGAATCACGGCAGGGTGAAGCTTTAGTGATTGAACGGACGGCAAAATATAAAGGCCGTAAGCTTTACATTGAAAGCTATGGCTGTGCTATGAATTTTGCTGACAGTGAGATCGTTGCATCTATCATGCTTGACATGGGCTTCGAAACTACGTCACAGTATAAAGAGGCTGATGTAATTTTCATTAATACCTGCTCGATCCGCGACAATGCGGAACAAAGGGTGAGGAACCGGTTGAGAGAATTTAGTGCGGCTAAGCGTAAAAGCCCGGGGATGACCATCGGTGTACTGGGATGTATGGCTGAACGCCTGAAATCTAAATTCCTGGAAGAAGAGAAGTTAGTTGACATCGTTATCGGTCCCGATTCTTACCGGGATCTTCCAAATCTTATTAATCAGGCAGACGAGGGCACAAGAGCTGTAAATGTTCTTTTATCCAGGGAAGAGACATATGCAGATATCAGCCCGGTGAGATTAAATAGCAATGGTATATCTGCATTCGTCTCAATCATGCGGGGCTGTGATAATATGTGCTCGTTTTGCGTAGTTCCATTCACAAGAGGACGTGAACGGAGCCGGGATCCATATTCGATTGTCGAAGAAGCCAGGGAATTATTTAATAACGGGTATAAAGAAGTAACGCTTCTTGGGCAGAATGTAGATTCTTATAAGTGGAGGGCCTCACCCCCAACCCCTCTCCAGGGGAGAGGGGAGTCGCAAGACGAACATATCGGGGACCATTCACGCCATGTCTCCCTCTCCCCGGGAGAGGGCCTGGGTGAAGCTGTTAATTTCTCTCAGCTTCTAGAAATGGTTGCCCAAATCAATCCGGAATTAAGAGTACGTTTTTCAACATCACACCCGAAGGATATTACCAATGAGGTATTGCATACGATGGTTAAGTATGAGAATATTTGCAACCATATCCACTTGCCTGTGCAATCAGGTAGTTCGAGGGTGCTGGAGCTGATGAATCGGACCTATACCAGGGAGTGGTATCTGGAACGTGTCAATACCATCAGGAGGATCATTCCCGATTGTGCCATTTCCACGGATGTGATCATAGGTTTTTGTACGGAGACTGAAGAAGAACATCAGGATACCTTAAGTATGATGGATTATGTACAATATGATTTCGCATATATGTACACTTATTCGGAACGGCCGGGAACTCTGGCTGCAAAAAGATTTGAGGATGATATTCCGCAGGATGTAAAGACCAGACGTTTCAATGAAATTCTGTTAAAACAGCAAGAAGGATCTCATAAACGATTACTCAACCATATGGGTCAAACTTATCGGGTACTGATCGACGGCCTTTCTAAGAAATCAGATCTGGATTTCTCGGGCAAGACTGAATACAATATCACGGTGATATTTCCAGTAACAGGCAATCACAAACCAGGTGAATACGTGAATGTTTTGATTGACAGATGCACACCTGCAACCTTATTGGGTAATATAGTTACAGATTAAGAATTGACCAATGCATATTTAGCGCTGGATATAAAAAAACCTGCATGAGCCTGCCTGCCGACAGGCAGGTTCATTGCCAATAAAAGACAATTGATTCAAATGAAAATATGGACGTTCAAGACATAAAGAACCGTTTTGGAATAATTGGAAATTCACCCCTGTTAAACAGGGCCATTGATATCGCCCGCCAGGTTGCACCAACAGATATTTCTGTTTTAATATCCGGGGAGAGTGGAAGTGGAAAAGAAGTGTTTTCTCACATCATTCATTCACTAAGTGCCCGTAAGCATGGACCGTTCATCGCAGTGAATTGCGGTGCGATCCCTGAAGGGACGATAGATTCTGAACTTTTCGGACATGAAAAAGGATCCTTTACTGGTGCCTCTGATGCCCGTAAAGGCTATTTCGAAGTGGTCGATGGCGGAACTATATTTTTAGATGAAGTTGCTGAACTTCCGCTGGGTACCCAGGCGCGTTTATTACGGGTATTGGAGACCGGAGAATATATTCGCGTAGGTTCCTCAAAGGTTCAGAAAACGAATGTAAGAGTAATGGCCGCCACAAATAAAGATGTATTTGATGCGGTAATGGCCGGAAAATTCAGAGAAGACCTTTATTACAGATTAAATACTGTGCCCCTTAAGGTGCCGGCTCTTCGCGAAAGAAAAGAGGATATAAACTTGCTCTTCCGCAAGTTTATTGCAGATTTCACTGATAAGTATCGCAGCCCGTCAGTACAGTTAGATCAGACTGCTCAGCAGATGCTGATGGATTATAGCTGGCCGGGAAACGTCCGTCAATTAAAAAATATTGCTGAACAGATCGCTGTGCTGGAAAAGGAAAGAAACTTGTCGGCGCAAAATCTGCTGAATTATATCCCGAATGAGGCTGGAAGTACGCTGCCAATGCGCATTCGCAACCAGGATAAAGATGACTTTTCGGAGCGTGATATTCTTTATAAGGTGTTGTTTGACATGAAGAAAGACATGACAGACCTTAAAAAGCTTGTTGCTGACATCATACAGAATGGCGGAAAAGCATCAGAATTTCAATCGAATCAGCAGGTACTCAATCAGCTATACCGTGATATCGAGCTGCCAGCAAATAATAATATTTCATCTGATCCGCATAAGTTAGTTATTCACCAACCTAATGATAAAGCTTATGAGATAACACACGAGGCTGAAGAGGTTGAAGAATCTCTTTCGCTTATCGATAAAGAATCAGACCTGATTAAAAAGGCGCTGAAAAAGCACAAGGGTAAACGTAAACTAGCTGCCCGCGAGCTTGGGATCTCAGAACGTACGCTATATCGCAAAATCAAAGAACTTGAACTCTAAGGACATTAATACATGGACCAACGCGTAAAATCAGCAATTATTTGCCTAAGCTTTTCTGTGATATTTATATTTCATTCATGCGGTGTTTATACCTTTTCAGGAGCATCCACTGAAGGTCTGAAGTCAGTCTCTGTTCAGTTTTTTGAGAATAACGCAATACTGGTTGTTCCATACCTGAGCTCTCAGTTCACTGAAGCTTTAAAGGAACGAATAAGAAATCAATCGTCTTTGAGTATAGATCGTGGAGAAGCGGATGCGAATTTTGAAGGTCGAATTACAGATTATACCGTGCGCCCCGTTGCTATTCAGGGTAATGAACGCGCTGGCCTGACCCGGATCACCGTAACAGTGAGTGTTAAATATACTAACACGTTAAAACCTGAGCTGAGCTTCGAGGAGTCTTTTAATGCTAACCAGGAGTTTAGCTTGAACCAGGGGTCTTTGGAATCGCAGCAACAGAAATTAATTACGGTAATTAACCGGCAATTATCGGAACTAATCTTCAACAAGGCTTTCGCCAACTGGTAAAAAATCTTTAGCTTTCAAAAATTGGCCAGCACAGTGGAACAGAACAATACTCAGGAGCTTGATAAAAAAATATTTTCGGACTTCATTCACGATCCTTCCGCTGTAACTGCTGGTGACTCACAAGCTCTCGAAAGTCTCCTTGAAAAATATCCTTATTCTCAGCTCATCCGATCTTTCTATACACGCTCTCTCCTCGATGCGGATCCAACAATCTTCGATAAAGAATTAGCCAAAACCGCATTATTTTGTACAGATGGGAGTGTTTTACGAGCGATTATCGAAGATCCTGTTTCAATTAAGGGCAGTGAGCTAGGGCCAGAATTGACTGACCCTAATACCACAGAATCAAATGTTGAATCTATTGAATCTGATCTGCCGGAGGAGCAAGCGACTGTAGATGAAACTACTTTAGATGATCCGGAGGAAATGCCACAGTCAGAGGTATTATCGCCGGAAGAATTAGAGGAGCCGATAGAAAAAACTTCATATCGCGATGAAGAATTCGCCGAAACTTCAGTTCAAGATGCTGTAAGCGAGGAGCAGGAAGAGGGTGAGATTGGGAATATCCTGGCATCAGAAGCAGATAGTCAGAATGTTGATCTTTCCGAGACTCATGACGAACAGGAGGAATATACCCAAACCACTGTGTCTGAGGGGGTAAATGAAGAGTCCGAGGAACCTGAGATTGGGACTATTCTATCAGCCGAACCAGAAAATCCAGATGAAGATCTTTCTGAAAGCGAGGAAGAACAGCCCGCACCCGAAAAACAGGAAGAAAGTGACAATGATCTGGCAGGAAACTTCATCGACAGTCTGGTGAATGATGCTGATGCTCAGCCTTCAAAAGCTGCGCCCGAGGAGGATGAATTGGATCTGTTAATAAAACAGAGTGCCGCTTCAGCGGATTTCCTTAAAGATGATGAGCCACTGGATAATGTGATTGACCGGACTGAAGATGTGTTTACTCCCGCCGTAGATATTGCACAGCACATATCCCATAATGCTATAATCGAAGATCATCAGGATGTATCAAGGTATGACGATAATAAAATGCCTTATTCGTTCTTATGGTGGCTAAATAAAACGCGGAAAGAACATGCAGATAACTATCAGCCATATGTTAGCTTCCAACTTGATACCAGCCAAAGCATCAAGCGGAATACTGTTGACCAGTTAAGCAGCCAGATTATTGAGAATATCTTTCATTTACAATCTCCGGTAGATGATTTGGAGAATGGTGCGAAAACGGTGCCCTTCCAGGTGAAACGCAAGGAAGATTATATTCTTGAAAAATTTATCCGGGAAGAGCCTCAGATCAAACCTCCTAATTCTGAGAAACTAGATAATGAGAACAAGGCTCGTAGGAGTGCGGAGGATCCTAATGATCTGGTTTCAGAAACCCTGGCACAGATCTATACTGATCAGATGTTATTTCACAAGGCTATTGCGACTTACAAAAAATTAAGTTTTAAATTTCCGGAAAAAAGCACGTACTTTGCCGACCAAATTCGTGAATTAGAAAAGAAATTAAATTAAATAATATGTTGTATACAATAGTTATTCTGGCAATCATAGTATGCGTATTGCTTGTATTAATCGTTCTGATCCAAAATCCAAAAGGAGGAGGCTTGTCTTCAGGTTTTGCGGGATCTAATAATATTATGGGAGTACAACGTACAGGTGATTTCCTTGAAAAAGGAACCTGGGTTCTGGCGGTAAGCCTTATGGTATTAGCACTCATGATCAATGTGGTTATTGATAAAGGGGGAGCCGATACTCAGGATGGAAGAGAGATTCAGGACATGATCAACAAACCAGTTGCTGCACCGGCACCGTCAAGTATGCAACTTCCAACTGCACCGGCGACAACACCAGCCGATACAACAAAAAAATAAGCTAAAAATTATTTTAAAAGGCCACCATATGGAGGCTTTTTTTATTTGGCGGAATGCTGACATCAAACTGACAGCATGACACCGCAACTGCCTGAAAAAAGATATCAGGCTGTATAAAAATGAAATTTTGACAAGAAATTGTTGAGTTGCTGATTTGGCATAATTAGTGACGCCTAAGACACGTAAAATTCAATTAATTAAATACATAATTACATATGGCATTAAATATTAAACCTAGCGCAGACCGGGTAGTTATAGAAGCTGCTGCTGCTGAAGAGAAAACAGCCTCAGGACTTTACATTCCTGATACAGCTAAAGAAAAACCACAAAAAGGAACAGTTGTAGCTGTGGGACCCGGCAAGTATGCAGAGCAAACCGGAAATTTGATTCCTATGCCCTACAAAGTAGGAGACGTTGTATTATATGGTAAATACGCAGGTACTGAAATCACCCATGAAGGTAAAGAGTATTTGATCATGCGTGAAGCTGATATTTTTGCAACACTATAAGAACAAGAAGTCGGAGATTCGAGGTCTGACATCAGGCTTCCGACATCAGACTTCAGACCAAATAAACTTTAAAACCAAGGAGTGAGTTATTAAAACAAAATTTAATAATTAACCCGTATCTAAACTCTTTAAAAATGTCAAAACAAGTTAAATACAATGTTGAAGCACGTGATGCTCTGAAAAGAGGCGTGGATATTCTGGCAAATGCCGTAAAGGTAACTTTAGGACCAAAAGGCCGGAATGTAATTATTGATAAAAAATTCGGTTCACCTTCTATCACTAAAGATGGTGTTACTGTTGCTAAAGAAATTGAATTAAAAGATGCCCTTGAGAACATGGGTGCTCAAATGGTAAAAGAAGTTGCTTCTAAAACTGCTGATATCGCAGGCGACGGAACTACTACTGCTACTGTTTTGGCTCAGGCTATAGTTACTGCAGGTATAAAGAACGTTGCAGCGGGTGCGAATCCAATGGATTTGAAAAGGGGTATTGATAAAGCAGTTACTGCGGTTGTGGCTGATCTTAAAAAACAATCACAATCTGTTGGTTCTGACAATAAAAAGATCAAACAAGTAGCTTCAATTTCTGCCAATAATGATGAGGTCATCGGAAAACTTATCGCTGATGCCATGGCAAAGGTTGGTAAAGACGGTGTTATCACTGTTGAAGAAGCAAAAGGTACTGAAACTGAAATGAAAACAGTTGAAGGTATGCAGTTTGACCGTGGTTACTTATCTCCATACTTTGTTACGAACGCTGATAAGATGGAGGTTGAATTAGAAAACCCTTACATTCTTATCTACGACAAGAAGATTTCTTCGATGAAAGAACTTCTTCCAGTTCTGGAGAAACAAGTTCAAACCGGAAAACCACTTCTGATAATCGCTGAAGATCTTGATGGTGAAGCATTGGCAACACTAGTAGTGAACAAGATCCGCGGATCTTTGAAAGTTGCTGCGGTTAAAGCTCCTGGTTTTGGTGATCGCCGTAAAGCCATGCTTGAGGATATTGCTATCTTAACTGGAGGTACTGTTATCTCGGAAGAAAGAGGATATAAATTAGAAAATGCTGACCTAACTTACTTAGGAACCGCTGAAAAAGTTGTTGTTGACAAAGACAATACAATTGTGATCAACGGTGCAGGTAAGTCAGAAGATATCAAAGCCCGAGTAAATCAGATCAAAGCTCAGGTAGAAACTACTACTTCTGATTACGATAAAGAAAAATTACAAGAGCGTTTAGCTAAGCTTTCAGGCGGTGTTGCCGTACTTTATGTTGGTGCAGCTACTGAGGTTGAGATGAAAGAGAAGAAAGATCGCGTTGACGATGCTTTACACGCGACCCGGGCTGCTGTAGAAGAAGGCATAGTTGCTGGTGGTGGTGTTGCATTCATTCGTGCAGTTGAAGCTTTAACTAATCTGAAAGGCGAGAATGAAGATGAGAATACTGGTATACAGATCATTCGCAGAGCTATTGAAGAACCATTACGTCAGATCTGTGAGAACGCTGGTATAGAAGGTTCTATCGTCGTTCAAAAAGTAAAGGAAGGCAAAGGCGATTTTGGTTATAATGCACGTACTGATGTTTATGAGAACTTAATTGGCGCCGGTGTTATCGATCCTACGAAAGTAGGCCGTGTAGCATTGGAAAATGCCGCTTCGATAGCAGCGATGCTTCTGACTACTGAAGTTGTACTTGCTGATGAGGCTGAAGACAATGCAGGTGGTGGACATATGCCTCCAATGGGTGGTGGCGGTATGGGTGGAATGATGTAATAATCCCCCATTCTAAAACACTAAAAAGGTCCTTTCATAAAATGAAAGGACCTTTTTTTATATCTACACCCGCGAACTTCAATCATACCTCAATTCAATTCCTTTCTCACAAGCGGATACAATTTTTCCACCCAGTCGTTGTACATTTTCTGCGAGGGATGAAGCCCGTCTATCGATGTATAGCTGACATCTGTCTCTGCTATTCTTGAGGCCGAAGTAATATCGATATAATTTACGCTGGCAACCTTTGATTCTTCTCGGTTCACGTTATTATAAGTATCAATAGAAGCCGACTCCAGCTTTGTGTCTTTAAGTTTGCCAAATGGACTTACGCTCCAGTCAGGAATTGAGATAACATACACTGTTGCCCCTCCTCCTCTCGAATGGCTTATTGCAGTATCTAAAATTTCAATAAAATGGGACCGATATTCAGTAAGGGAGCGCTTCACATACTGATTGTTTACACCAATAAGCACCGTAACAAAATCATATTTGTCCTTCAGCGGCTCTTCTTTTAATGCAGCTAAGAGGTTGATCGTTGTCCATCCAGTCTCGGCTATAACATGAGGTGTTTCTATCTGAATCCCGGCTGCCTTTAACTTCGCGTTTAGCAAAAAAGGAAATGATTCACTTTGCAGTACACCTTCACCAGAAGTATAGGAATCGCCTAAGGCCAGAAATGTCTTGGTTATCGGGTGTTGGGTTCTTGTTGAGTCACGAACTAAAGTCCTTTTACAGGCCGATATAAAAAGTACCAGAAATAAGCCTAAGAACAACTTCATTCTACGTTTCCATCTCAAATAACCTGACAATATTCTTAAAGAGAATTTGCTTCACCTCGTTCAAATCCACTTCCTTTCCTAGCTCGGTTTTCATTGAAGTTACGTCTTTATCATCAATACCGCAGGGAATAATATTTTTAAAATACTCCAGATCAGTGTTAACATTAAATGCGAAGCCATGCATTGTTACCCAGCGGCTGCATCTTACACCAAGCGCACAAATTTTTCTGGCCCGTTCATTATCAGCATCCAGCCACACTCCCGTATATCCTGGATATCGTCCGCTTGGAATGCCGTATTCAGCCAGCGTATCGATCACAGCCTGCTCTAAAGTCCTCAGGTAAAGGTGAATATCGGTAAAGAAATTATCAAGATCCAATATCGGATACCCTACTATCTGCCCGGGGCCGTGATAAGTAATATCTCCGCCCCTGTTAATTTTATAATAAGTGGCGTGCTTTTCCCTTAGGCCCTTCTCATCCAGCAATAGATTTTCAGGCTGCCCGCTTTTACCAAGTGTATACACGTTAGGGTGCTCAACAAAAATGAGATGATTGGGTACCGGGTTTTCTGAATTGTTCGTCCTGTTAGCAACTTTAGCTTGTACCGTGGCAGAAAAGATCGTTTCCTGCTTTTCCCATGCCGCCTGGTAATCGAGCAGTCCCCAATCCTGAAATATTATCTTTTTATTCTTAATCATTGTCGGACACGTAACCAATCATGTATCCCTCAAACTTATCATAGTGTACTGTATAATTATTGGTCCGGCTGCCGGTATCAAGGCTTGATTGAAATGATCCTGACCCGGAATAGTCAAACGGGCTGATCCTGATATCGTCCAGAAAGCTTATATTTTTCTTGCCATGCAATTTATAGATCGCTTCCTTTGCACACCAACACACGTACAGATGTTCAATACGATCCTGAGAGATAAAGGAAAGCTCATCTTTACTCATAAACTTATGAGCGATCCTCTCGATCTTGTCTTTTATAAGTTCGATATCGATACCTACTGCCCTATCCTTACTAACCATAACGGCAGCGTAGTCATAGGAGTGGCTCAAAGAGATGTGATGCGGGAAGTTTGCTAAATATGGTTTCCCGCTTGAGTCGACCTGACAATCTATGTACTCGTCGGTATTCATCATCCTTCGAAGAAGAACCCTCGTACTAAGCCAGTGCAGGTTTCTCTTACCATTTATGAGAGTGTCGAGATAAGAAATCTCGTGATGTTTCAGCTGCAGCTGAGCCAGCAATTCTTCCGCACTTTCCTCTATCTTCCAAATTGCAAAAGATGTGGAGGGGTCTAATTCCTTATGATAAACAAGTGCCATTTTAAAAAATAAAATACCTGCAAAACTATCTCAAATAAATCATAATTTAGGCCAAATCTTACGCTTATTTATGATACTTTCCGACAAGTTAATCCTGGAAGAAATTGATAAAGGAAATATTATTATTGAACCCTTTAAAAAAGACTGCCTTGGAACAAATTCCTACGACGTGCATCTTGGGAAATACCTTGCAACTTATAAAAACAGGGTGCTTGACGCAAAAGCTCATAATGAGATCGACCATTTTGAGATCCCTAAAGATGGTTTCGTTTTGCAGCCCAATACACTTTATCTCGGTGTGACCTTAGAATATACCGAAACGCACAAACACGTTCCTTTTCTTGAAGGTAAATCCAGTACCGGTCGATTGGGAATTGATATTCATGCAACAGCCGGAAAGGGCGATGTGGGGTTTTGTAACACATGGACATTAGAAATATCCTGTGCACAGCCAGTGAAGATCTACGCAGGCATGCCTATCGGACAACTCATCTATTTTGTAGTTGAAGGTGAAATCGCGACGATGTATAACACGAAAGGAAATGCCAAATACAACAATAAGACTACAAAGCCTGTTGAAAGTATGATGTGGAAGAACTCCTTTTAATTGGTATTGCGTAAAAAAGAAGCTCAACCGGATGTAATCCTCATATTTTTCGTAAATTGAGGTAATCTCTTTCATGCAGGTTCCCGAACCTGTGAAAAAACTAATCCGATGAACAGGCGCTTCTTTTTATTTCTCCCTTTTTTAATTCTGGTTGTCACACTTGGCTTTATTCAGGAGGATGAGCCCTTAAAAAAGATCTTATCTCAGATTGAAAAGTATCGTGAAGATTATCCGCAGGAAAAAGTGCATCTCCATATGGACAAACCATATTATGCCATAGGGGATAACATATGGTTTAAAGCGTATGTCGTAAATGCTGAAATGAATGGGTTATCTGCGTTAAGCAAGATCCTGTATGTTGATCTCATAAATGATAAGGATTCGGTAAAGCAGTCTTTGAAGTTACCCTTGACTGTGGGGCTTGCGTGGGGAGACTTTACACTTTCGGATTCATTAAAAGAAGGAAATTACCGTATCCGCGCATACACAACCTGGATGCGCAACTTCGGTGAAGAGTATTTTTTTGATAAAACATTTACCGTTGGGAATTCAATTGCGAATACAGTTCTGACTAATGTTAATTATACCTTCACCAAAACAGGTAATTCAGAAAAGGTCCTTGCAGAAGTTCAGTATACCGATATGGATGGAAACCCTCTTGCTAACAAAGAGGTAAATTATAGTGTCAATCTTGATTTCAGGAATATTGCGAAGGGGAAGGGTATAACCGATTCCAAGGGAAATATCACGATAACTTTTGTTAACAACCAGCCATTCATTTTAAAATCCGGAAAGATTCTTACCAGTATCAGGCTGGATGAAAAAACCGCAGTGTCCAAAAGCTTTCCTGTGAAATCCACCTCCAATCAGGCCACCGTCCAATTCTTTCCGGAAAGTGGCGAACTCGTAACTGGCATCCGCTCGAGGGTAGGTTTTAAAGCGGTTGGATCCGATGGGTTGGGGATGAAGGTTTCGGGATATATAACTGATAAGGGAAATAACAAATTAGCTCAATTTGAGTCAGAACATGCTGGCATGGGGCATTTCCGATTGCATCCCCTTTTGAATGAAGAGTACAAAGCACATGTAAAATTTGAAGATGGATCCGAAAAAACGTACCCTCTGCCAAGGGCGCTCCCTAGGGGTTATGTATTAAATGTGGGTAATAATGATTTAGAAAATCTCTCAGTAACTATAACAACTTCTGAAGATGTTCAGTCTGATGCGAAATTTACGCTAGTAGCTCAAACTAATGGCTATGTCCATTTTGTAGGTAAAAATAAACTGAACGGGCAATCATTCACTGCTAAAATTCCAAAAAATCGCTTTCCAACCGGAATTTTGCAATTAACAGTTTTCTCGCCGGCAAACCAGCCGGTAGCGGAACGACTGGTATTTATAAACCATTCCGACTTCCTGAATATCAATTTAACCACTTCGAAAACGGACTTCGACAAGCGCGAAAAGATAAAATTGATGCTCGATGTAAAAGATGCAAAAGCGAAGGGTACAATAGGGAGCTTTTCAATTGCTGTGATAGATGAGACAAAAGTTCCGTTTAAGGAATCAGCAGAAACAACAATTATTTCAAATCTTTTGCTCAGTTCTGATCTGAAGGGGTTTATTGAAGAACCTAATTATTACTTCACTGATATCAACGAAGCTAAAGTCAGACAATTAGATATTTTATTGCTAACTCAGGGTTGGCGCCGCTTTGAGTGGAAGAATATCCTTTCCAATTCTTATCCAAATCTGGTATACCAGCCAGAAACCAACATGGAAATTAGCGGACGGGTGAAAGCTCTGAGTGGCAAACCTGTTATAGGCGGCAAGGTCACATTGTTTTCCTCTTCAGGTGATGTTTTTCTGCTCGATACTCTCACAGATGTAAATGGGGAGTTCAAATTCCAGAATCTTACTTTCAGCGATAGTACAAAATTTATCGTCCAGGCCCGGAACGAGAAAGATCGCAAAAATGTTGAAATAGAACTTGACAGGATACCGGCTCAGCTCGTGACGAAGAATAAAAATGAAGCAATGCTTGAAGTGAATGTGAACCGATCTATTCTTCCATATCTTCAAAACAGCAAAAATCAATTCGAAGAAATGCGTCGGTACGGTCTGGTAGGGAAAAGTATTATGCTCGCAGAGGTCAAAGTGGTAGAAAAAAAGGCCCTGGTCAAAAACTCCTCTAATCTTAATGGGGCTGGAAATGCTGATGCCGTAATAAAGAGTGAAGACCTGCAAAACTGCGCCTTTATTACACAGTGTATTCAAAGCAGGGTTGCCGGCATTATAGTCAATAACGGAATAGTCTATTCTGTAAGAAGTATGAATAGTTCTTTCAGAGGCCCTGTACCAATGCAGATCGTCATAGATGGGATGATGGTTGAGCCAGAGTTTATTTCGTCTATCAATCCAAATGATGTAGAAAGCATAGAGGTTCTCAAAAGCGGGGCCAATACAGCAATTTATGGAATGCGTGGGGGCGGTGGGGTGTTGGTTATCAATACCAAACGTGGGGAAACAAACAAAGATTACAGAACTTATGCTCCGGGTATTATCAGTTACAATCCCAAGGGTTTTTATAAAGGCCGCGAATTCTACTCTCCTGATTACGCTGACCCTAAAATAAATACGAAGATGGCCGATCTGAGAACGACTATTTACTGGAATCCAAATATCGTCAGTGATTCTGCTGGAAAGGCAAGCGTAGAGTTTTTTAACGGCGATGGTCCGGGAAGATACAAAGCTATTATAGAAGGCATTGACATAAACGGAAAAGTAGGAAGGCAGGTTTACAGATACAGCGTTAAATAGGGAATGAATACCATAAAAGTTAATATAAAAGATAAGATTGCTGTTATCCAGCTAGACAGGGGCCGTTCAAATGCCATTAATTCAGAGATGGTTTCGGAACTCCAGCAGATGATCCTGAACATCGAAAAGGATGATAATATTGCAGGGCTTATTATCACCGGAAAAGAGGGGTTTTTCTCCGCCGGATTGGACCTGATCGAACTATACGAATACGACGAACAAAAAATCACCCAGTTCTGGAAGGACTTTCTGAACCTGGTTACCGTTATGGTTGCTTTCAGAAAACCAATGGTTTCTGCTATAAGTGGTCATAGTCCTGCGGGAGGCTGTGTTCTGGCACTTTGCTGCGATTATCGCATAATGGCTGAGGGTAAATATATCATAGGCCTAAACGAGGTTCCTGTAGGGATCATCGTTCCTCAAAGCATCTTTCATCTTTATTCTTTCTGGCTTGGAAATGCGGCTGCATATCGAAACATGCTTGAAGGAAAATTAATGCATACCGAAGAGGCATTAGCTTCCGGGCTCGTTGATGAACTTGTAAAGCCGGAAGGCATATTGCATGCTGCTGAGCGCAGGATCCAGAAGTACATCCAAATGGAGTCAACAACCTGGCAACAAAGTAAAATGAATTTACGGGCAGAGCTTTTGGAAAAAGTAAGCGCTGATCAATCGGATATGCTCGAGATCATGCTTAAACAATGGTGGTCGCCTAGCACTCGCTCAATTTTAAAAACAATCATTCAAAATCTACAGCAAAAATCTTCCTGATGTATAACCAACCCATGTTAAGAGACGATGCTCTATCCGGCAAAACGATAATTGTGACTGGAGGCGGTACCGGGCTAGGGCGGGCAATGAGCACTTACTTCATGAAGATTGGGGCTAATGTTGTGATCACCAGCCGAAAGCTGGATGTACTGCAAAAGGCCGCATCCGAAATGGAGGGTGAAACTGGCGGGAAAGTCCTTCCCCTTCAGTGCGACGTTAGAAATCCGGATGAGATTGATGCAGTTTTGAAAACATCGCTGGACACATTTGGCACAGTGAACGGCCTGCTGAATAATGCGGCGGGAAACTTCATCTCACCCACGGAAAGGCTTTCTGCAAATGCCTTTTCTACCATTATTGATATTGTTCTAAAAGGAACAGCAAACTGTACGATGGCTCTGGGGAAACACTGGATAAAAGAAAAAAAGCCAGGAACAATTCTAAACATTGTGACTACCTACGCATTCACGGGTTCTGGCTATGTTGTGCCTTCTGCATGTGCTAAAGGGGGTGTACTTGCTATGACCAGATCACTTGCGGCAGAGTGGGGCAAATATGGTATACGAACTAATGCTATCGCGCCGGGCCCGTTTCCGACCAGGGGCGCATGGGATAGATTGCTCCCAGGCGATATGGCAAAAAAGTTTGATTTTAAAAATCGGGTGCCATTAAAGCGCGTCGGAGACCATCAGGAGCTTGCCAATCTCGCCGCCTTCATGATGTCTGATTTCTCCGGCTACATTAATGGAGAGATTATTACGATAGACGGTGGAGAATGGCTTCAGGGAGCGGGACAATTTAACGGTTTGGAGATGGTCACACCTGAGATGTGGGATATG
>NZ_JBBJNI010000027.1:0-35105 GCF_037719425.1 Daejeonella sp.
CGAAAAACCGCCCTTCACCTATAAAATGATTATCAACTAAACGCCTACTTCAATATCTTTATTTAAATTTGGCAAAGAGGCAATCGAATGACCGGAGACAATCAAAAGGAAATCTTAATAAGAGATAGCAAGCCTGAAGACATTCAGGAGATCATCTCCCTGCTTCAGCAGTTATGGCCAGACAGAAAACTCAATCACGCAGGCCTGGAAGCTTCTTTTTTAAAGTCCTTTGAACTAAGCGGACATATTATTCGCGTAGCTTATCAAAACGACCGACTTATAGGACTATGCTCGCTGATTATCCGAAATAATTTAAAGGCTGAAGGCAATCTGGCCAATATTGATGAACTGGTAGTCGACCAAAAGATGCGAAACAGGCAAATCGGGAAAATGCTGTTAGATGATGCCGAGAAGATCGCCCGCGAACATCTATGTAAGTTCATGGGCCTGGAATCCTCATTTCACCGTGAAGGCGCCCACAGGTTTTATGAGCAGAACGGGTATCAGAAACAGGGTTACTATATTAGTAAAACATTTGGTTGTTAGTTGTTAGTTGGTTAGTTGTTAGACTGGGCGGAGAACGAAACTGCCATTAAGCTACCCGACCAACAACTAACCAACCATTGTCATTGCGAGCCTGCCTACCGCAGGCAGGCGCAGCGAAGCAACTACC
The DNA here is from genome assembly GCF_037719425.1 of Daejeonella sp. Classification (GTDB taxonomy): domain Bacteria; phylum Bacteroidota; class Bacteroidia; order Sphingobacteriales; family Sphingobacteriaceae; genus Daejeonella. The sequence continues at coordinate 674 of NZ_JBBJNI010000027.1, forward strand.
TATTCTCCACCTCAACAATTCTCCCTCTCCTCCCACCAGCATCAAATGCTGCCACCTTAATGACTCCTTTTTCACTAACAGGCCCTATGTATAATTTGCTTCCAGCCTCCGGCTCAGAGCCGTCGGTAGTATATCTCATCTCTAGGCCAGGATATTGAACATTTGCAGCGACACGTCCGTTTTCAATTTTAAGTCCTGGTTCAGGAATCCGGTAAGAATAACCACCGTTATAATAACTCAACCTTGGTAATTCGCGTTTACCTGCAATATTGGCAAATTCGATCCACGCTTGCTTGTAAAGCTCTTCAGATTTTGCTTTGTCATTGCCGGTCGCCCATTCCGGCTCTTTTGACCAGGCACGCTCAGCCAGGCCAAGTAGTTTCGGCAACATCATATATTCCAGCCTGTCGGTATTGATGTTATTCTCTGACCACAATAAGCCTTGTAACCCTACGATATTGGACTTACCGTAATCGGTAAGCCGGATCTTTCCTATCTGATCAAGTTCGTCCATTGGGTTACCCTTACTATCTTCCTTCACATTCTTAAGCATGTCAAATGGGATGAAATAAAAGGGTTTATCAGCATCTACCATCCCACCCCATTTGTATCCGGGCTCATAGTAAGAATTGTTATAGGCCAGATCAAAATATTGATTGGAGACCGGTGATAAAACAACTTTATAGCCGCCATTTGCAAGGCGGTGTGCAAGGTCTTCCGCACCTGAACCAATGGTATTGTTCCATACGTTGAGCTGAAAATGATCATCAGCAAAGTCGGGGTTAGCAATGTAATGCGGTTTGCCGTCCAGCATAGTTTTCCGCATACCGGCTTCTTCCCAGCCTGATACATAAAGTCCGCGCTTTTTAACCATCTCATTTAGCTTACCGAAATAGTAGTACCATAGATCGTCGGTGTTTTTAATAGTTGGATTTGATTTTCTTAGCTGAATATAGGCCGGCGAGCGCTCCCACACTCCTGCCGGAACCTCGTCTCCGCCAAAGTGAATAGTTTTCAACGGAGCATTTGCTTCTTTATACATGGCAATAAGATCGTCGGTAACCCTTTCCATAAAATTATAAGCAGATGGAAGAGCGACGTTGATCACATTATCGCTCCAGCCTTGAACAGAGCGATATTTGGACGAATCAGCAGATTCTGTAAGGCGATACCGGTTAGCCTCAGCAGCCTTCCCTGCCTTCATTAATTTAGCATAACGATTTTCCATAGACTTGATGGCAGCTCGTGCATGTCCCGGCGATTCAATCTCGGGGATTATGCTAATATGGCGCTCAGCAGCATACTTCAAAATGTCGATAAAATCTTTTCTGCTGTAGTGGCCGCTTCCAGGAAGCGTATTGGCCGCACCGCCCGATCCAAATGACGGCTGGATGTTATTTTTATTGTCGACCGTATGGCCGCGCACACTTCCCACAGAGGTAAGCTCGGGTAAGGATGGTATTTCCACTCTCCATCCCTCATCATCAGAAAAATGCAGATGGAGTGCATTGAGCTTATACAAGCTCATCAGATCCAATATCTTAATTATCTCAGCTTTAGGTTGGAAATTACGGGATACATCCAGCAGAAAGCTGCGGTAACCAAACCGGGGTTGATCAATAACCTCTACCGCCGGGACTTGAATTTCGCCTTGTTTTCCTTTCCAGCTTGCTGGAGGAAGCAATGTTTTCAAAGACTGGATACCATAAAAAGCGCCGGTTGAAGTTGAAGCAGAAATTACAACCCCGCTGGACGAAACCTTAAGGGAGTACCCTTCCGGAGCGAGACGCATATTTTTTTGAAGGACAATAGAATTGCCGGTTGGCACTAAAGTAACAATGCCCGGCTTTAATAATAACACCTTTTCAAGCTCGGAAGCCAGGTAGCTTGCTTCTTTAGAAAAAGCAGGCTCGGCATAAATACGGGTGCCCGCGTAAAGTTTGAACTCCCCGCTCCCTGTATTGTAGGTCAAAGGGCTTGGAAATACTTTAACAAGCACATCTGCATTAAGGTCTTTAACGATCAGATTTTTGGCAAACACATTTGCCGGATTCATCGAGCTATTTGACGCCGAAGCGAGGCTTTGTAAAAACTTTTTATCTGGGTTAGGGTAGGTTGCAGGTACTGGAATAGCTTTACCTGGTGCGCTCGCCATCACAAGGTAAAAGCCTTGTGGGTTCATTGTAATATTATCGATCGTCCCGGAACGAACCATTTGGTAGTTTACACTTGCTTTTGCTGCAATACCATCAGATGCAGGATTGGGTTCTATCTTATAAAGATCGCCGTTGATATAGGAAATTATTAGTCCACGGCTGTCCGGTTGCGGGAAGCTGCCGCTATAGTTGAAATATAATGTCCATCCATTCGGTGGGAGATCAATATCTGAATCATTGATGATGTTCAGGCTGGATAAGGATTGGTCTTGGCCTTCAAAATTATTCTGCAATGGTTTCCATTCTACACGAAGTTTATAATCAGAAGTTGCTTTGACCTGAGCGAAGACAGCCGAAGAAATAGACAACGGTAGTAAGAACAAAAAATGGAAAGCCTTGATTTTTGATTTGAAAGTCATGATCATATTGAGGATGATTTTAATTTTCAGACAAATTACAAAAATATTTGAAGGAACCGCCTCCTGCTGCTTGCGAGAAGTATTCATTGCCTCCAGCTTTAGCAACACCTTTTCCCCTTCCCATTCCGGCTTTTGAACCGGAATCTCCCCCATTTCTTCATAGAGCGTTGTCATGTCGGGCGTGAGCCGCCACCTCATCGTCTCCGATCGGCCCGGGGCGGAGAGGAACCTAAACTAACTGCCCCTATCTTACTTTAAAACAGCTACAGAACCCGATTGCCGTACCTTTCTTTGCGAAGTATCAACACCATCGACGAACCAGTAGTAGACCCCAACCGGCAATGCTTTACCGTTCCATGAACCATCCCAATAGTTGTAAATATCTGTAGATGTAAATACGACATCTCCCCACTTATTGATGATTTTAAAAGCTTTGATCTTAATGGAATTATCTATCAGCACGGTTAAAACATCATTAACACCATCACCATTAGGCGTAAATGCATTCGGAATAACTATCCCGGGATAAATGATATAGGCTTTGACCGGCGCCACCGTGACACAACCTGCGATGTTAGTTACTTTAATATAGAACGTCGCATTCCGGTTTACTGCCTTCGGATTAGGCAGTGGTACTGTTACTTTTAAATCCTTCCAATAGGAATACTTGAGACCTGCCTCGGGGATATAGCTAGTTGTTATATCTATTGTTTCGGGGTAGTTAACTGGTTCCGGATCTGTAATAGAAATTGGCGGTGGGCTCACAATAATCACCTTAACTTCCCCTATCGCAAAGCATCCCGGACTATTCTGCCCTTTTATATAATATGACCCGCTTTTAGTGATATTCTTTGGATTCGTCAGGGGAATCGTCACAGCAGCATCCATCCAATAGCTGTATTTCAGATCAGGCAAATTACCAGCAGTTATAGAGGACGCTGTTATATCAACAAAAACACACTCCGGCGGCGGCTGATTAACATTTACTTTAGGCCCTTGTATAGTCGTGTACAAGGTTTGAATGCATCCCAATCCGGGATACGGCACCAGCTTTACAGCAATTTGCCTGCCGACCGGGGTGCTTGCAGGCAAAACCAGACTATCAGCCATACCAAGCAGCTTCTTTGTTTCTACATCAAACCATTCATACTCGTTAAAGCCCGGAAGGGTTTTCAGGGTTATCGGCGCGACGCCGGGGCAGATCACATTGCCTGTTACAGGGTGAGAGCAGTTTTCAGTTACATCAAGATACACGTAACCAAAATGTTGAGTAAAGGTACAGTCGTTGGTAGTAAATTCTAGTCTGATCCGGCGTCCCAGATATTCGGTTAAATTCAACAGCACCGGCGACCATGGTTTGAACAAAACTGTTGGCTCAACCTCTGATCGTTTAAAGCCCGGCAATGTGCCGCTTGCTATAAATTCAAATGAACCGCAGCTGGTAGATTAATTTGTCGTTTCGTCGATAATCTGAACAGTAAATTTAGGCTGTTCATAGGGCTGATGATTGGGGCTCTGCAGGACTACCGCATAATTAAAAATAATGGAGTATGCATCAATATTCGCGGGGACTTCAAGTGTATAACTTACCCGCTCAGCCCCATGCCCCCCCTCAGCGTTTCCAAGCTTGATCACATAATCACTTCCATTGGGTGAATTGAGCGGGAATTCGCCATAGTTATCCAAGTCATTGCTCCGCGGAATGATTGTATGTTGATTAGGAACTGGCCCAGACACGCTTAAAGAATAATCAAGAAACGGGCTATTACTAATACTCCTGTTTACACTTACAAGTCCATTATAACATTTCCAGTTTTCGAAAGTTCCACTTTCAAACCCGATGTTTTGCGGGCACCGGCCGCCGGATTGAGCATTTGCCGTATTTATACTTATCAGGCAGGCTATAAGAAGTATAAACCTCGCCCACATATTATTTTACTTCTATGTTAAACGTATTGGTTCCGGGTGTTCCGGAGGATGTGATCCCTTGTACAACTATAGTATAATTCCCTTTTTGATCTGATGTATAAAAGCTCAGCGTTTTGGTTCCTGATTTATCAATGTCTATATCCGGAGCCCAATATAGTAAATTTCTGAAATCAGGCATACGGCCAGCAGCCTGCATTTGCGTGTCATATACGGGCGAATAGAATTCCCTTTTTAGCTGGGTACCTTCATAGTCCATTATAGTTGCCCTGTTATCGAGTTGGAAATCCGGAAGATTTCCTTTATAGGATTTGAAATGCACAATGCTGTTAAACTTGAGCGGGCCATGAAAATACGACCGGTCAAGCACCTCGATACTTCTGATCTTCTTCGGATCATATCTGACGATCTTAGTACCTGTATCAAAAATTGGCACTCCGTCCAGTAGCAGTAATGGCTTCACGTGTCTTATCGACTCATTCTGGTAAGCCCTGTATGCTACCCATACTAAGAAATTATCCCGCTTCCGGCTGATCGGTACTTCCAGAACATATTCCCTCAATACCTCCTCCATCGTATTAAACCGGACGAAATTGTCAAGAAGATAAGTCTTACTAGGCTTCATATAAAATGAGCTGCTATCCTGCAAAGCAGTATAAAAAGTATTTAATTTATTTCCAATATAAGCGTTCTGTACCTGCGCACTAACACTTTGGCTAAGCACCTGCTCCCTTGCCTGCTGCGGCAAGGCAAGGAAAGGCGTGCGTGCCGGCAAATATTTATCATAAAACGGACTTGATATATCGATCCTGAAGATAGAATCTATTTCAACGTTATTCTGAGCCACCAATTCTACCGGGCCGCTGATATCTTTCGTAAAAAATTTAACGTTCCCGGCAGCATTACTTGTCGCGGCGTAGAGGTGAAGCTTCCTCCCTGGAACCGATAAGTGCCCCATAATATTTTGTGCGGGAGTATTGGTTCGTACGTCCGTAATTCTGCCTGAAATGATATGCCCTTCAATCTCAGGAAGAAATTCCGGAAGCCGGGGTTTTCCCGACAAAACTTCATTCCATACAAACCGACGCCAGCCGTGAGTGAGCATCAGGTTGTCCACAGCCTCCACAGACTGGAGATCATCATTTTTGAAATAATACGCCGGGTCTTCCACATTCCCCCTGAGATCAGACTGTAACCATAAATAACTTGCGATGTCCGGAGTAGCCGGGTTTGTACTTGTGGCATAAACGGCAATTGATGCATCAGCATCTGTCAGCCGGCCAGTCTCGTCTTTAGACTCAAGGGTAAGTGTAACCTTCTTGCGCGACGCGTATTGGCTTTGATCCGGCTTTACCGCGATCGCCAGCTTTTTTAACGGTTTCTTAAAATACAGTCGTTCACATAAGGGCTGTCCCAAAGTACTGAATATCGTAAGGTGAGAGATCCCATCGCCCAGCAGGCCCTTATCTATAAGAAATTCACCTTTACCCTGTGATAGTGGAATTCTGGCTGAGATCTTAGTTTCCTGTCGTGTATGAACCAGCAGCAATACCTCACCTTGCAAGATTTCATTTGATTGAATGGTTAGATTCAGCCGGGAATCCTGCCCTTCATTCAATGAGATCACATAGCCCGTTTTATAATTTGAAGGCAGCGGTTTAATGATATCGGGTCCGTCAGGCACATTTATAACAGCTTTATACATTTTGCCCGCTGCGGGTGTGAGATGAAAATTTCCGATTCCGGACCGTAGCGGGCTGAACCGGGCTATCGTATCCCCATTGCCATCCACAACAGCCCCTGCCAGGTCTAATCCCTTCCCATTGCTGTCAGTGGCCCGGAACGCTACTTTGGAGCGAAGCCCATCTACCAAATTACCACCTTCCGGGAAGAACTGAATATCATACCCTCTGCTTTTTTCAACCGTGAGCCTACCCGGTTTTACCAGCGCATTCACTACGGTGAGATGTTTCTCGAAAAAATATTCAGGACCGCCATTCTTCATCCAGTTCGTATACGCTCTAAGCTGGTAGGTGCCTGAGGCAAGAGAAACAGGCAACTGTAATGAGCCGTTTCCGCTGCCTTTTTTCAGCGCTATTTTTGCCTGCAAAACAGGTTTATTATTCTGATCAATGATCTCTGCATAAGCAATTTTACTCAGATCGAGGGGCATGTGAGAACCGGCACCGACATTATATATCTTAAACCATATAATTTCGCCGGCGATATAAAGATCTTTGTCCGTATGTGTATAAATCTTCTCCCGAAGGTTCCTTTTAGCAAAGTCGTTGAAGAGTGATGATAACTGATCTGTACTTAACGGCTGAGCAGAAATTTCAGTTACAAATAACAGAAAGCAACTAAGTACTGTTGCCCGGATCAGTGAATGGGTCTTATTGATTTTTACTGACATTTGATTGCTGTCTTTTTAATCTACCAAAAAACTGGCTTATTATTATTTCCTCCGCGCGTTCTGCAGTCCATACAATTGTTAGTGGTCCCGCCCCAGTGGGTAATATCCCCGGTAACGCCGAGTACAGGCTGTCGCGGTATTATTTGTCCCGAAAGGTATGCCACCAGGCTGTCGGGGTTATTTCTGACCACAACATCAGAGCATGATAACTGGAAACCCCACGGATTTACCTCGTCCCTTTGTATAAAGATCCTTTTTTCCTGAACCGAAGCGATCTCAATGAAGCCTATCGCAATATCATCAGGGTCATTTAAGTTCCGGATATTACCGATCAATTCTGATGGCTGTGTGTCAAAGAACGACCCCCGTTGTTCCGTATTCTTCTTCATCATCTCCAGGTATTCAAAAGCTTTGAAACTTAAGGCGGATTGTCTTACCAGGATGCTGTACTTTACAGCTAATTTTTCAGAATTATTTGGAATAAAGGCCACCTGGTGCTTTGACACAAGATCTGAATTAAGCGCAGCTGTTGAAAATATATTGATAAAGGAAGACCGGCCTGTTTTATAACAGGTGAACATCAGCGGGGTTTCTTTAGAATCACGGGAGTCGATTCTCGCTTTACCGCCTGGTATACCAGTTGCTTTATAAAGAGATTCATCAACAGAACGCAGCTCCCAATCTTCTTCGAACCCCCACTGATAATACCGCGTATTGTTCTGGCTATCGTGAGCATCAACATAGATCCCAACACCGCCAGTTTCTCTTACCCAGTAGAGCTTATCAATAACCGGCGTATTTTTTACACTTACGGGGTCCGAAATGTATTCTGCCCCCGAAACAGTTTTAATTTTCAGCCTGTATTTCTGTGTGCTGTTGAGTGTAAGCTGCGGAACAGAGTACAATCCGTTGCCCTTTTCGGCGAGAGTGATTGCTGTATTTGCTTCAGATAACACCTGCACCACGGCTTTCAATTCCGCCTTTACTGTTATTTTATCATCCAGGTCCAGTGAGCGGGTCAGGTAAATATTCGTTGTACCCGACGGATTTATAATGCCCTCAACAACCAAAGCACTTTTGAACCTCTGCAAAGATTCTGGGTTAAAGGGTTTTTTGCATCCCAGGTACGCAGCCATCACGGTACAAACTAACAGGATGAGAGTCTTTTTTATCATAATTAAAACTTAATATTATAGTTCACGTAAGGGATCGCACTTCCAAAGACCGTCAGGCGGTACCCTTTAATTACTCCCTTTTCAGAAAGAAAATATGTTGAATATGGGTTATCCCTTCCTGTAACATTATATATCCCGACTGTCCATGAACTATGAGTAAGCTGGTGAATTTTGTGATTCCCCTCAATATTCATAGAGATATCGGTGCGGAAGTAATCCGGGATCCTCAACTGGTTCCGTCCAGAGTAAAGGGCTCTCAGTGAACCCGCATACAGATATTTTCCCACAGGAACAGTAATGGGGCGACCGGTGCTATACGTGGTATTGAGGGACATACTCACACGGTGAGAAAAACGATAGTTGCTCACCAGGGTCACATCGTGAGGCTTATCGAAGTTTGAGGGATAGTAATCTCCGTTATTGATCGATTGAGCGGCTGTAGGATCGTCCATCCTGAGAAGTGTTCGCGACCAGGTATATCCAAGCCATCCGTTTAACTTCCCGGTTATCTTTTTTATAAGAAACTCGGCTCCATACGCCTTACCCCGTGTATTGATCACATCCGTTTCAATATCGTGGTTCATTGTCAGTTTGGCTCCGTTTTTATAATCCAGGTAGTCTTTCAATCGCTTATAATAAACCTCTACAGAGGTCTCAATGGTGTTTGATTTGAGATTTTTATATAAGCCGAAAGAGAACTGGTCGCCATACTGCGGCTTTATATTCGGGTCGCTGAGTTTCCATATGTCTGTCGGTGAGCTGCCCGCTGTATTCGTAAGCATATGAATATATTGCCTCAGCGTGTTATAACCAGTTTTAACGGAAAAATCGTCACTGAACTGGTAGCGCGCAGACAATCGGGCTTCAGGTCCATGATAAGTCTTCACCACCTCTCCTTTATTATAACTCGTCACCCCCAGCAGGTTGGTCTCCGATTTCGGCAGCCCCGGCACATAGGAGTTAATGCTCTGGGGGCCAAGATAATTGAAGATCGAGTACCTGACACCAAGATCTAGGGAAAGATTGGATGTGAGGTCAAACCGGTCGCCGATATAGGCCGCGCTTTCAATCGCCTGCTCCATGTCTACCACATCCGTTACAACCAGCGACTCGCTGCCCAAAGGCCTGAAAGAACCAGGATTAAGCTTGTATTGAATAGAACTCATACCAAAATCAAGCGTATGCTTTGGGCTCAGATAATAATTAAAATCGGTTTTAAGATTTAACTGACCGATATCGAAGCCCTGGCGGAATGCATTTACCGGGTTAGCATCGCTCCTCGTATTATATTGATACTTGCTATACCCGCCGACAATAACGCCGGTGAGCTTGTTATTAAAGATATGCTTCCACTTTAGAGATAAGTTATTATTACTATACGCGTAAGTGGTATCGCTATTCAGGTTCGAGTCGTCGTTGCTGATATAACCGGTCAGGTAAAAGTCATTCTTGGCATTAGCTTTATGGCTCAGGCGCAGGTTCACATCGTAAAAAGAAGCTTTACTGTCCCTGTAGTCTGAACTTTCAGGAAGAAGCTTAAGTAACCAGTTGGAGTAGGTAGTGCGCCCGCCCATAATAAACGATGTTCTGTCTTTAATTAGCGGGCCTTCCACGTTAAGCCTGCTCGTCAGCAAACCCAGCCCGGCAATGCCCGAAAGTTTTTTCGTATTTCCGTCCCGGCTGTTCACATCGAGTACAGATGAAAGGCGACCGCCATACTTCGCAGGTATACTGCTTTTATACAGCTCCACATCCTTTACAATATCCGGGTTAAATGCAGAAAAGAAACCAAAAAAGTGAGAAGGATTATAAATGGTAAGATCGTCGAAAAGTATCAGGTTCTGATCCACAGCCCCGCCACGAACATTAAATCCATTGCCTGCTTCTCCCACCGACTTAACGCCCGGCAGGGTAAGCATCACCCGTATAACATCAGCCTCGCCAAATACAACCGGCACTTGCTTAATTGCCTTGATGCTCAGTTTTTCAACACCCATTTGAACGTTGCGGACATTAGCTGAGTTCTCTGCCGAAATTACTACCTCTCTCAGGGAAAGTACCTGGGTCTTAATTTCAACGTCCAGTTTTCCTTCCGAATGGAGAACTAAGCGCCGCCGGGTGTCTGCAATACCTAATGCCTTAATGTGTAAGGTGTGAGGTCCGCGGGGCAGGCTTAGGGAATAATAGCCGAATTGATCTGTGTAAGCGTTAACCCGTGGGGCCTCAGTAAAAACGGCGGCACCGATAACAGGCGCCCCGTTTGCGGCGTCACGTACGTAGCCTGCCAGCGAAACATTGCCCGGGGCAAATGCACCCGACTTAATCCCGATCTCCACCAGCTTGTTTTCCTGTGTTGAGGTCACGCTTCCCGGATCGCCTGCAACAAGTATTTGTGCCATTATTTCAGCCTCTTTCTGGGTGGCGTACCTCATCGAATCCCTCTCCGACGAAAACAGGCCGTAAGGAAGTGTGGCCACAATGGGCTGGTCTTTAGTTAAAAAGATGTTCTTGTTATGATCAATAGCATATTTGATCCGGGTACCTAAAAATGCTTTTCTCAGGATCTGGTCAAGAGATTCCGAGCGCAAGCTTAATGTAATTTTTATGCTGTCAGCATCCGCGGCAGCATAAAAAAATTGAAAGTCCGTTTTAGCCTCTATCTCGGCAACAAATTGGTTGACATCTGCGTCCTTAAATTCCACGCTCAACGTTTGTCCGTATAAGGTGACTGAGCTTACTATTGAGAAAAGCAGTAATAACGTCCGGATAATGCGCATACCTATTTACTTAACTGATCATAAACAGACACCATCAATACAAGTGCCTTCTCGGGATCCCTTCTGAATTTAATTTTTGACTTCATTAGCTCCGCCTGGATCTCTTTCGCATGAGCATTACCCAGTGCTTTAAGAACCGATTTCGCGGACGTAAGTGAATAGTAACGCCCATCCTTTACTAAATACCTGTCGTCTTTTTGATTAAGGATTGAAATCCAGACCCCATCGGTACTGGTTGTTCTAAGCATTTCTTTAGCCCGTTTAACTATTACCTCAGACCGCCCTTTATAAATGCGGTCGTAAAAACCTTCGTCGATATTGTTGAGGTCGGCAGTGACACTATCGATCCGGTAAAAGTGGTGGTTGAAAACAGAGAAATAATCAACCTTAGGACTGTTAAGACTGATTTTTGAATAGTTGTTAGAATAAAGAACAACTACCGCTTTTTTTACAAGATCGTACCACATGGGCACATCCCGGTACAACATACCGTTATAGAACACCTCCCCTTTAGTAACGCTGTCCGATTGAAAAAAAGGCTGACCAACCCGTATTGGATAAGGGTACCCGGTGTATTCTAATCCGTCGTACAAACCCGACTGTTCTGAAACAGATCCGGAGTAAATATTTCGTAAGTGTTCAACAGCGGATTCTTCATTAGTTGTCTGTGAATACGAAAATTCGACAGAAAAACAACACAGAGAGGCAATTAATATTAAGGAAACTAGTTGTTTCATAAGCAGATAAGACTCGTTAAACAGTCTTATTCAAGGCAGGAAGTTAGTAATATTTAAATAAACTCATCACAAATAATGCAAGATTGATTATCAATCCAGTTTTAAACTGAGAAAATGAAAATTTAACAAAACTGTTGCGCCTTCCCGGTGTTAATCCACTAAACATGAGAGTTATGAACTTAGAAATGATCAGCGGGAAGCTGAAAGATAAATTAGATTTTACTTCTATACCGGCAGAGGACCAAAATGTGGATCTGACGGAACGCGTTTTATCGGTATTGGGCGGGGTGTTCTTAACATACAAAAGCCTTAAGACACTAAAAAAACATCCTTTTATAGGTATGCAGGAGGCTATCGCTGGTGGCTTACTCATTTACAGGGGAGCTACCGGTTATTGTCCCGTATATAACGCATTGGACAAAGACGGTACAGATCCTGCCGCATTGAATATCACGGAAACTTTCATTGTTGAGCGCCCTCGCGATGAGGTGTATTCTTTCTGGCGTAGACTTGAAAATCTTCCCCGTTTTATGAAACATCTTGCATCGGTTGATGAATATGACCAGAAAAACTCCCACTGGCGGGCAAATTTGCCGGGTGAGATCTTAAAGCTGAACTGGAACGCGGAAATAACCCGTGAAGATGAGAATAACTATATCGGCTGGCAGTCTGTAGAGGGATCCATGGTCGAGAACGCTGGAAAAGTAACGTTTCATGACGCTATAAACGGCTCAGGCACTGAACTTACTGTGGATATTAGTTACTTCCCCCCTGCCGGCAGTTTAGGACAGGGAATTGCCCGTTTATTAAATGGCGTGTTCGAAAAAGCGGTGCGTGAGGATGTTACCAACTTCAAGCATTACATCGAAGGCGAGGAATACAAGACTTATGAGCATAAACCTGCCTTATGGAATCAGGTGGAAGATGTTGTAAACACGTTTAAGTAGAATGACTAAACCATAAAGTTTCCAGTCGTTCCTCAGGCGGACTGGAAACTCCTTAAACAAATGACTTCCCTCTAATTGATCGCTTTATTCTCAGTCACCACCACCCTCTCAATCGAACCAATAGTAATCAGATACTGAGCCAGCATATATGTCCCCATAATAACTACGCCCGAACAGGCGAACGGCTCTACAAATTTGTTATACGCCAGTGTAGAATCGGAAATAACAAAGAATAAAGCCCCGAAATAGATCAACCTGAAGCTTAACAAATTCACCCTGCGATACCGGTAGCCTGCGAGAATTACCATGATTGAAATAACAAACACATAAGCCATGACCGGAATTCTGAGGTCCCCCAGATAATCACGGATCATCGAATAATAGCTCATCGAAAAAACTCCCATCAGGAATAACATGAGATGTCCGTAGGTCTTGGGTGCTTGTGGGTTATTCTTGAAATCCCTGAAAAAAGCTAGTGAATACAGTACGTGAGCTATTAAAAATGCCACTAGCCCGAACATAAAGAAGCTAGCGTATTCGTCTGCAAAAAGCAATAAACAATCCCCGAAAAAAGACAATATGAGCGCAGCGAGTATGAGTCGGTTAAACCCTGCATTCATCTTAGCATTTCGAACAAAATATATAGCCAGCGATATGCATATCAGGGGCTTCACTAACAGGTTGAGCCGGGACACGAAATCGTATTCAGCGAAAATATTAGCAATCGCGATGATCAGGAAGATTATCGTAAAGCTCATGTGGCGTTTTAACATAGATTTAGTTTCTGCATGCGATAGAACCAAACCGACGAAATTATCGCTGCAAGGCTATTGATTAAGATGAGGTAGAGAAAATACGGGTGGCCGTAGAATAAAAGCGGAACGAGCGTCCAGAAAACTATTCTTCTATACTCGAATCTTTTTACCCATTTCTTCTGGTCTAAAAGGGCTCCGCATAAAGTAAGCGTCGCGATAACGAGCACCGTGCAGCTACTTAATTGTAAAACGGTCATGTCCCGGTAAGCCAGGATAAGAAAATTGGCCAGGGACAAAAAGATCACGAACTGAACCAGGATATAAGGAATTAGTGCTGAACTGTACTCCGGGCTATATTTCTTATATAGCTCTTTGTCTATTTCATGAGGACGCTGAATACCTCCAAGCGAATCGGGAAACCATCCCGGCGGTTTAATAAATACATTTACTTTATCCCTCAAACCCTTGCTCCTTCGGGCGGTCTCTGTAAGGTCAGACCAGTAGTGGAAATTCGCCCATACCGGATTCCAGCTTGCCAGAGGTTTGGTTATCCCGTAAACAACTTCATCCTCCTCCTTCTGAAACGTACCAAATAACCGGTCCCAGATTATTAATGTACCCGCATGGTTCTTATCTATATACTTGGGGTTTGAGCCATGATGCACCCTGTGATGCGAAGGTGTGTTGATGATCCACTCCAGGGGACCCATCTTATCAATGGCTCGTGTGTGAATCCAGAACTGATAAATAGTGTTAAAAGAACTTACAGTAAGGAACATGATCGGCTCAAAGCCGGCAAACGCAAGAGGAAGATAAAACGCCCAGGAAAACCCGCCCTGAAACCAGGATTGACGTAGTGCAACAGTTAGATTATATTCTTCGGATTGGTGGTGCACGATATGCGACGCCCATAAGGCATTTACCTCATGGCTCATTCTATGGAACCAATAATAGAAGAAATCAACCCCGATAAACAAAATAAGCCAGGTCCAAACGGAATTTGGAAATTCGTAAAACCGCCAGTGATTGTAGATATAAAAGTAGGAGAAGAAAGTAGCGGTCTTCAGAAAGATACCGACAAGCTGCGAGCCAATTCCCTGGCTCAGATTTGCTAAAGAATCATTTAGCCTGTAATAACCGAGTTTCTTATAAACGGTATAAGCAATCTCAATTCCTATCAATAAGAAGAAAAATGGAATAGACAGCGCTATGTAATTAACTGGCATAAGGTTCAATTTAGGATTAAAATCTGAAACAAAAAACTCTATGATATAGTTCTTATTTAACGAGCGCTATCTATATTAGCGGCTTCACAATAAATTCATCGATGAAGAAGATTTTTATCCTGATTGCTTTTGTAGCGTCATACTCATATAGCTCAGCCCAAACAAAGCCTGCAGCCGCAAAACCTAAAACAGCCACACCAGCCAAGCCTGCCGCAACCGCGCAGCCGAAAGCTCTTTCTCCGATCTTTAAATCGCAAACTGATTCAGCCAGTTATGCATTTGGTGTCAGCATTGCCAATGACATCAAATCAAGAGGAGTAAGCAGCCTGAACTCTTCTTTGCTCGCAAAAGCCATGAATGATGTATTTGCAGGAAGCACCCCTTTGCTAAGTCCGGAAAAATGCCAGGATCTTATAATGAGTTTCCTGGGCTCGGTTGAGAAGAAAAAGTTTGAAGGCAATATCAATGAAGGCACGAAATTCCTTAGTGAAAATTCCCGAAAACCTGGCATTGTATCACTGCCCAGCGGTCTGCAGTATCAGGTTATTACTCCGGGTACCGGCGCGAAGCCAAAAGCAACGGACGAGGTTACCGTCAATTATAAAGGCACCCTGTTAAATGGAAAACAATTCGACAGCTCTTATGATCGAGGCGAGCCGGCAACATTTATGCTAAACCAGGTGATCCCTGGTTGGACAGAAGGTTTACAGCAGATGACAACAGGTTCTAAGTACAGGTTTTTCATTCCCTATGCTTTGGCTTACGGAGAAAGAGCAGCAGGGCCAGAAATTGCACCCTACAGCACCCTGATCTTCGAAGTGGAACTAGTCAGCGTTCAGCCCAGGTAATTACTTTTGAGAGGCTTCCTTTACAAGTTTCATGGCGAGATCGTTTCCAAGATATCTATCTATGACGCTGTGTATCACATACAAAAGAGGCGTCATAAGAATTGCAATCAGGAATTTGTAAGTATAATTTACCAGTCCGATGGCGGCGACCATCTGCCAGCTCCAGCTATATTGAGGATTGATGTAAAACGCAATAAAGATCACTACGAAGCTGTCGATAAACTGCGATACCAGCGTGGAGCCTGTTGCCCTGAGCCATAAGAACCTCTCCCCTGTACTTTTTTTGATCTTGTGAAAGATCATAACGTCGACCATCTGGCCGATGAGGAAAGCAACGATCGACCCTACAATAATCCACATCCCTTGCCCAAAAATTCCATTAAAAGCTACATTCATATTTAGCGCTTCACCATTCACATTCTGATT
Source organism: Daejeonella sp. (assembly GCF_037719425.1). Classification (GTDB taxonomy): domain Bacteria; phylum Bacteroidota; class Bacteroidia; order Sphingobacteriales; family Sphingobacteriaceae; genus Daejeonella. The sequence goes on from NZ_JBBJNI010000027.1 coordinate 16,479, forward strand.
GATCCAAAAGTCTGAAGGGACCAGGCCCATAGCGAAGCCTACTACCAAAAAGGCGTAGCATATAATGATGGAAGCTAGGATTGATAGAAACCTGACCTGTTTTACACCAAAGTATTCGTTAATAATGTCGGTCATTATAAAGATGATTGGCCAGGTGACCACCCCTGCCGACATATTGAATGATAGGTCCTTTACCCCAAACATATTGAGATCAAATTTTGGGATGCCTAACGAACCCTCGACTGTAAAAATTTTAACCCCGATAAATTCTGCCAGGATAGCATTGGAGATTAAAAAGGATCCAAGAATTAAAAACAGACGGCTCTCTTTGGTTTTAAAAGTCATAGTGAAGAGTTTTTTAAACGAAATGAAAATAGGAAAAATATTGGCAAGTGTCTGCTATCACCGCTCGTTGACCGCTCAAACACAACTTAACACCGCTCATTGACCGCTCGTTAACCGCTGGTTGATCGCTCACGCATCGGTTTAGAACCGGTTTATAAACAGTTTAGAATCGGTTTAGAACTCTTCATCACCGTTAGAACCATTCGAAATCCTACTAATCCTAACAATCCTACTAATCCTATTCCAGACAATCTCACATCTCGTCTCTCGTATCCCATTTTCTCGTTTCTCAAATCCTAATTCCTATTTTAGCACCACGATGTTATTAAAGTCTAAGCTTCCGGAGGTTGGGATCACAATTTTTACAGTGATGTCCCAGTTAGCCGTTCAATACGATGCTATAAATCTTTCACAGGGATTCCCTGACTATGATTGCTCCCCTGAACTCATTAGCCTGGTAAGTAAATACATGAACGAAGGGCGTAACCAGTACGCGCCAATGGCCGGATTAATGGCTTTACGGGAGCGGCTGGCCGAAAAGCAGGAACAGCTTCATAAATCAACGTATAATCCTGAATCTGAAATCACAATCACAGCCGGAGGAACCCAGGCCATATTTACCGCCCTGACCTGTGTAATACACCCAGATGATGAAGTAATAATTTTTGATCCCGCGTATGATTGCTATGCTCCAACGGTTACTCTGCTGGGAGGGGTAGTAAGATCAATAGAATTAAGCCCGCCTGAATACAAAATAAACTGGACCGAAGTAAAGAAACTGGTCAACCTAAAAACAAGAATGATCATTCTTAATTCTCCAAATAATCCAACCGGAATCACGCTGAGTGAAGAGGATATGAAGGAGCTTATCAGTCTTACCCATAACTCCAACATCCTAATTCTAAGCGATGAGGTTTATGAGCACCTCATTTACGATGGAGCAGACCACTTAAGTGTTAGCCGTTATCCTGAACTTAAAGAGCGCAGTTTCATAACCGCTTCTTTCGGAAAGCTTTTTCATACAACAGGATGGAAGGTTGGGTATTGCCTCGCGCCCGTATGGTTAATGTCAGAATTCCGCAAGGTGCACCAGTTTCAGATTTTCAGTGTAAATACTCCCGTGCAATACGCTATTGCGGATTTTCTAAGCGAGCGTGGAAATTATCTCGAACTGAGTAATTTTTTTCAGGTAAAGAAAAACTTTTTCTCTAACTTGCTGAGAGATACGAGATTCGACCTCTTACCATGCTACGGTTCTTACTTTCAGTCGGTACAATATAGCCGTATCAGCGACGAGAAAGATACCGATCTGGCCAAAAGGCTTACAATAGAGTTTGGCGTAGCAAGTATACCTGTGTCGGCATTTTACAGTAATAGTACTGATCACCATATATTACGTTTTTGTTTCGCTAAAAAGCAAGAAACCCTAGAAAAAGCCGTTATTAGATTAGCTAAAGTGTAATAGCAACTTTTACCATTACTAAACGTATGAGTATTACCTATGAATACACTTAAAATCACAACTTTCCAGGCCTACCTGTTCTGGGAAAATATTGATAAGAATCTTCAAAATCTCGGATTGAGACTAACTTCTATCCGTGAAAAAACAGATCTTATCATATTGCCTGAAATGTTCAGCACCGGATTCTCCATGAATGTGGAGCAACTTGCCGAAGAAATGGGCGGCCGCTCAATGACATGGATGCATGAACAGGCAAAAAAATTTGAAAGTGTTGTTACCGGAAGCATTATTATTAAAGAAGGCAAAAAATATTATAATCGTTTGATCTGGATGCGTCCGGATGGAACTTACGAACATTATGATAAAAGACATTTGTTCGGCTTAGGCGAGGAGGATCAATATTATACACCTGGCAGCAAAAAGCTTATAGTGGAACTAAATGGCTGGAAAATATGTCCTGTGATCTGCTATGATCTGCGCTTTCCGGTATGGCTGCGCAACGCTAATGAAGATTACGATATGCTTTTGATTGTGGCTAACTGGCCGGAGAAACGTTCACTGCATTGGAGAACATTAATCCCTGCAAGAGCAGTTGAAAATCAAGCTTTTGTAATTGCTGTAAACCGTGTTGGCCACGATGGAAATGAGGTTTATCATTCCGGAGATTCGATGTGTATTGATCCCAACGGCAAAGTCGTTTATTATAAGCCTAATGACGAGGATCTGTACACTTTTAGTATAAGCAAGGAAGAGGTAGGCAATTCGAGGACTTCTCATCCCTTCCTGAAAGATGCAGACCACTTCAAGCTTATCCGGTGATATAAAAGAAATTATACTTGTTAGCACTTCGTGATTGCGATTGGTCGAGTGTCAGATTAGTGTTGTATGGAAATAAATCACCGGGAAAACGCTCATAAGGGTTCGTTTTATATCGAAGAGAATGGCGCTTTGATTGCCGAAATGACCTATAACATTGCAGGGCCGGGCAAAATGATTCTTGAACACACCAATGTTTCAGATCAATCGAGGGGCCATGGTGTAGGAAACCTTCTTGCCGATGCCGCCGTTTCCTATTCCCGTGACAATAACCTGAAAATAATTCCACTCTGCTCCTTTGAGAGAGCCATATTTAACAGGACACCCGCATACGACGACGTATTGCTGAAGTAAATCCGCAATTTAAATTTCACTTATCAGCCGGGCTTTACTTTCTTCAAGCTTCGCTTTTTCTGCGTCGCTTAATTCGGGAATAGTCATCTTAATCGATTTAAGTGTATCAATTATGACCTGGCTTATAGCGATTCTCGAAAACCATTTCTTGTCTGCGGGAATAACATACCAGGGAGCGTGATCAAAAGAGGTTTCCCTGATCGCATTTTCATAAGCAGCCATATATTCATCCCACAATTCTCTTTCTTTCAGATCAGCCGAAGAAAATTTCCAATGCTTCAACGGATCCTCGATCCTCTCTAAAAATCTTTTCTTCTGCTCTTCCTTTGAAACATTCAAAAAGAACTTGATGATCACTGTACCATTGTCGCAAAGATGTTTTTCGAAAGTCCGGATGCTTTCGTAGCGCTCACTCCAAAAAGCCTCATCAATATCTTCAACCGACGAGACCGAGGCTATTCTTTCACTAAGTATATATTCTGGATGGACCTTGCAGACAAGCACATTCTCATAATGTGACCGGTTATGAATTCCTACTCTTCCCCTTTCCGGTGAAGCTTTAGAATGCCGCCACAAAAAATCGTGATCAAGCTCCTCTGCACTTGGCTGCTTAAAGCTATAGACCTGACATCCCTGGGGGTTCAAACCGCTCATGGTATGTTTAATAGCGCTATCCTTCCCGGCAGCGTCCATTGCCTGGAAGATTATCAGTAAGGAATGTTTATTGGCCGCATACAACAGGTCCTGCAGTGATTCCATCTCCAATTTGAGGTCAGCCAGGATCTGCAGGGAATCATCCTTCTTAAATTTATCAGTAAACTTCGGATCATGATCTTTAATTTTAAACTCGCCGGCATTACTTACCTTAAACTGTTTCGTGACTTTTTCCATAATAAAATTTGGCCTGATTGGCAATTTAAAAATTTTTCCCTCCTGATTTCGTTTAATTCATGAATTTCTAAAATTCACTAATTTTACACCATATTACTGACGATTTCCCGATCTTTACACTATGTTCAGAAGAATTACGAATAAGCCGCTTCGCTACTCAGTTATAACACTATACTTCATAATCTTGTTTTTCTGCGCCCTTGAGCTTAACTTTCTTTGGCTCTTTGGGTACTCCCCAACCATTAAAGACATCAAAACACCGGTTTTGAATATTGTGTCGGAAGTGTACACCTCTGATGGGAAATTGATAGGGAAATACTATAAAGAGAATCGTACTCCAGTTGAATATGACAGCATTTCACCTGCTGTAGTAGATGCCCTGGTTGCTACCGAAGATGTTCGTTTTTATAAACACGCCGGGGTTGATTTCAGGTCTTTTATTTCGAGTATAATCTCCACAGCCAAAGGCGACAGGCGTGGCGCAAGTACAATCACTCAACAATTAGCAAAAAATCTTTACAGCACAAGAAATAGAAAATCTCAGGGAGCTGTTAAATACATTCCGGTGATACGCACAGTAGTCTATAAGTTCAAAGAATGGACAACAGCTTATAAGCTCGAAAGCAACTACACCAAAAACGAGATCCTTACCATGTACCTCAACACGGTGCCGTTTAGCAGTAACACCTTCGGCATAAAAACGGCATCGAAGCGTTATTTTAACAAGGATGCCGATAAGCTACAGGTTGAAGAGGCCGCCATGCTTGTTGGAATGCTTAAAGCAACCACCACCTACAACCCTATTCGTAATCCGGAAAAGTCACTGGAACGCCGAAATACCGTGCTTTCGCAGATGGAAAAATACGAGTATCTGACAACTGCGGAGTTTAAAAAGTATAGCCAAAGGCCATTAAAATTGAACCCCGGAAGTCTCGATGAGGGAAGTGAGGGAGGATCATATCTTCGGTCAGCAGTATCCCGTTACCTGGAAAAATGGTGTCAGGAACACGGATACAATCTTGACACGGATGGCCTGAAGATATATACAACCATCGATTCCAGAATGCAGCAATACGCTCAGGAAGCGGTAAACAGTCAGATGAAGATCCTTCAGCGGCGACTGGAAAATGTGTGGGGAAATGAGAATCCCTGGAGAACGGCAGATGGAAAGGAAATTCTGGATTTTCCGGAAAAAGCTGCTCAGCGCCTGCCCTATTATGATGCTTTAAAAAAGAAATATAATAGCAACCAGGACTCTATTAATTACTACCTAACTAAGCCTAAAAAAATGAAAGTCTTCAATTGGACGGGCGAAAAAGAGGTTGTTTATTCTACAATAGATTCAATAAAATACTACGCAAAGATCCTGAACACAGGAATGATGACCATGGATCCGGTCAATGGTCACATTAAGGTTTGGATTGGAGGAATCGATCATAATTACTTTAATTATGACCACGTTAACCAGGCGAAAAGGCAGGCTGGTTCGACATTCAAACCATTTGCTTACCTGGCTGCACTTGAAGCTGGAATGAACCCTTGCGACAAGCTTGTTGATAAACCTGTACGGATTCCTTATGAGAATGGAGGCAAAACCGAATACTGGGAGCCTAAAAACTCTGACTGGAATTTCTCAGGCCGGGAAATGTCACTCCGCTGGGCAATGGGTAAATCTGTGAACTCTATCACGGCGCAAATAACAGAACAGGTTGGTGCAGAAAACGTCGTTAAATATGCTCATTTAAGTGGTATAGAAAGCGATCTAAAAGCTGTACCATCAGTAAGTCTTGGACCAAATGATGTAAGTGTTTTTGAGATGGTAAGGGCGTATGGAACCTTTTTAAATAAAGGTGTAAGATCTGAGCCCATCCTCGTCGAAAAAATTACTGATAATGAGGGAAGAGTTATTGAAGAATTCAAATCTGAACAGAAGCGAACCCTTAGTAAAGAGATTGCATGGTTGATGATATACATGTTGCGCGGAGGAATGGAAGAACAGGGCGGAACATCTCAAGCCTTGTGGGAATGGGATCTTTTCAAGAAAAACAATCAGATCGGCGGTAAAACGGGTACCTCTTCCGACTATGTCGATGGATGGTACATGGGAGTTACCAAAGACCTGGTGACCGGCGTTTGGGTGGGTTGCGATGAGCGAAGTGTCCATTTTAAATCCTCAGAAACCGGCGAAGGCTCCAGAACCGCATTGCCGATCTTTGCAAAGTTCATGGAAAAGGTTTACCGTGATCCCTCTCTGGGAATTACACTCGGCCCCTTTCCAAAACCTGGCGTAAAAATCTCAAGGGTATATCAATGCCCTACTCCGAGATATGAGGTAGATACATTTGCGGTAGACAGCGCCTTCATGGACTCATTGTACATACCGGATATAAATTCAGATACTGCTACAATTACCTCCCCCGAACCTATTATTCCTACTCCGCAAAGAGAGCAGGAAAACAAGCCGGGTCAGCAGCCGGTGAACCGCCCGTCTGCCGCGCCGAAAACAGAATCAGTTACTGAAGAAATAAAGACCAGAAAAGAACTGAGGGAGGAGAGAAGGGAAAATAAGGTTAAACCAAACAATTAGCACCACAATACTCTTATAGTAGAAAAGCTACCGGTAAAAAAAACCGAAATCATATTTTTTACGTAGTTTAGGTAAGACATTTCCACATATATAATGATAGAAAATAAGAACAAACCGAATAAGCCACTATTCTGGCTTATTTCATCCCTATTTCTAGTTATTTTTTTCAGTTTGGGAACTGATGTTCAGGCTCAATATTTTGGACAAAATAAGGTAAGGTACAAAAACCTAAAATTTAAGGTTTATGAGACTCCTCACTTTGAACTTTACTACTATCTTAAAAATGATAGCCTGGTAAAAAGGTTTGCTAAAGAAGCAGAAGTATGGTATGATCTGCATCAGCAAGTTTTCAGAGATACATTCACAAAGAAAAACCCGTTTATACTTTATTCAAATCACCCGGATTTCCAGCAGACTACTGCGCTGGATGGTGAAATTGGAGTTGGAACAGGCGGAGTAACGGAAGGTATGAAAAACCGGGTGATCATGCCGATATCCCAGTTAAACCACCAAACAAGACACGTTTTAGGTCATGAGCTTGTACATGCTTTCCAATACCATTCATTAATAGAAGGCGATTCTACTAACCTCGAGAACATCGGTAACTTACCGTTGTGGATGGTTGAAGGTATGGCTGAATATCTGTCTGTCGGTAAACAGGATGCGTACACTGCGATGTGGATGCGTGATGCGTTTTTGAATAAGGATATACCTTCATTAAAAGATCTGACAACTTCAAACAAGTATTTCCCTTATCGTTACGGACAAGCATTCTGGTCGTATATCGGATCAACATATGGTGATACGGTTATCGTGCCCTTCTTCAAGGAAACAGCCAAATATGGCTACGAAATGGCCATCAGAAGGACTTTTGGATACGATGAAAGGACTTTATCCAGCCTTTGGAAAACCAGCATTGAGAATGCATACAAACCATATCTGAAAGACACTTCTCAGGTTCCTATCGGAAAGCTGATCATAAACGAAAAGAATGGTGGAGAAAGTTATAATGTTGCGCCGGCAATTTCGCCTGACGGGAACTACGTAGCGTTTCTTTCTGAAAAAGATCTTCTTAGTATAGACCTGTTTCTGGCAGATGCGAAGACAGGCAAAATTATTCGAAAGCTAACCAGTAAAGCTAAAAACTCACATATTGATGAGTTTAACTTTATTGAATCTGCCGGTGCGTGGTCGCCCGACAGTAGAAAGTTTGCTTTCAGTGCATTCAGCGGTGGTGTCACCCAATTGTTTATTGTGGACATTTCCTCGGGAAAAACGCTGTCCTCGGAACGCATGGGTGCCGTGGAAGAGTTTAGCAATATTACATGGTCTCCAAACGGTAACGAGGTGGCTTTTTCGGGATTGAAAGAAGGGCAAAGCGACCTTTATCAGTACAACCTGAACACGAAAGTTATGACTCAGCTAACTAATGACCGGTATTCAGAGTATCACCCCAGCTATTCAAAAGATGGAAAAACCATGGTATTCAGCTCGGACAGAAGTACATTCGACAAGTCTTCTGTAAATGTTGATATCACGATGAATATGGCTATCATCGATCTGGCGACCAAATCTGTTACCGATATCCCTGTTTTTGATGGTGCCAACAATTTGAATCCTCAGTATTCAGCAGATAATAAAAGCATCTATTTCCTTTCAAATAGAGATGGATTTAGAAACATGTACCGCTATACACTTGCAGGTGGTGGCGTCGAGAAGCTAACAAACTATTTTACCGGCATAAGTGGTATTACCGAATTCTCGCCTGCTTTAAGCTTGTCAAATAAAGACGACGTACTTTACTCCTATTACAGAGCGCAGAAATACACCATTTACAATGCTAAAGTAAGTGACTTTACTCCAGAAAAGGTCGCTCCAAACGCATTAAACTTTGACGCAGCCTTACTCCCTCCATCGAAATCAGTTGGTGTAAATATTATCAATGCCAACCTCAACAATTTCGAGCGTTTTGAAAAGATCCCGGGTGACTCTATCCGCACTATCGGATACAAACCAAAGTTCAAGCTTGATTACTTGTCAAGCAACGGTGTTGGTGCTTCTGTTGGTCGTTTTGGAACTGGCTTATCCAGCGGTATCCAGGGTGTGTTCAGTGATATTCTGGGCAGGAATCAAATCTTTGCTACAGCAGCGGTTAATGGTGAAATCTATGATTTCGGAGGCCAGGTTGCATACGTAAACCAGGAAAGCAGGATAAACTGGGGTATGGTGGTATCGCACATTCCGTATGTTTCCGGACAGGTTACACAAGGGTTTGAAAACCTTGAAGGGTATGGCAGGGTATATAATGAAAGTTATGACATCATCCGTACGTTCGAAGACCAGTTTCAGGTATTTGGATCTTATCCATTCTCCAAAAATCACCGTTTCGAGGCAGGTTCTGGAATTTCAAGATATAGCTACCGCATAGATCGTTATAGCAACTATTATGATCCAAATGGTTTTTTTCCGGTAGGAACTGATAAAAATAAATTGTCTAAAGAGCAAGCTCAGACTAGTTACGGTGTGCCTTTTGATCCGTTTACAACTGTAACGCTGAATTCTGCCTTTGTGGGTGATAACTCATTCTCAGGCGTAACCTCACCTCTCGATGGTTTCAGATACCGATTAGGTATTGAAAAGTATATGGGTGATTATAAGTTAGGGGCTCTGACAGCAGATGGCAGAAAATATGTAAGAATGAAGCCTGTTACCTTCGCAGCACGACTATATAGTTACTCCAGGTTTGGTCGCGACGAAAACCGGCTTTATCAAATGTATGCTGGATACGGGTATCTGATAAGAGGATATGAAGCTAATTCATTTTATAAAAATGGCTCAGCAACAACCGGCGGCTTTGATATCAATCAACTTGTTGGATCACGTGTTGCGGTTGCCAATTTCGAAGTAAGGCTGCCGTTTACAGGTCCCGCGAAATTAGCCCAGATCGAATCGAAATTCTTATTCTCAGATCTCAATCTATTCTTCGATATGGGGATGGCATACGACAGCGATTCCAAAGTTGCTTTCCATAAAAACCCGGGCACTGTTGGTACAGGATCAGGAGCTTATCTGGAACGTGTTCCGGCGATGAGTGCTGGGGTTTCACTTCGTGTGAATGTATTTGGATACTTCGTTATTGAGCCTTATTACGCTATTCCGTTCCAACGGACAGATGTTAATGTTGGCGTATTTGGGCTGGTATTTGCACCAGGCTGGTAATTGATCTAATGAAATTATAAAGCGGTCCTCGGATCGCTTTTTTTGTTTACTAACGTTTCGACGATCGGTCATAGCAGGATCATAAATATCCGCATGAGCTTGAATTTAAAACCAAGTCACCCCTACTTTCGTAAATCAGATACAAGAAGTTTAAATTAGTTCTTATGAAGTATCTAACAAAAATCACCTTCGCTTTAATCGTTCTGGCTTTATCAGCTCAGGCACAAACTCCTAAAAAAACTCAGGCCGTAAAAAGTTCCAGAGCCTACCCTATTCAAAAATCGGATAGCGACTGGAAAAAAATACTTAGTCCTGTATCATTCCAGGTAATGGTGAAAGGTGGGACAGAACCGCCATTTAATAACGCATACCATGGTAACCATGAAAAGGGTATCTATGTAAGTGCGGCTACAGGTGAGCCCTTATTTAGTTCAGAAGATAAGTTTGAATCTGGCACAGGCTGGCCTAGCTTCACAAAAGCTATCAAGTCTGGTGCAATTGCCATAGTCACAGACACCAGTCATGGCATGGTACGCAAGGAAGTTGTGGAAGCAAAGACCGGGCTTCATTTAGGCCATGTCTTCGATGATGGCCCTAAGAATAAAGGTGGAAAAAGATACTGTATGAATTCTGCTGCATTAAAATTCATAAAACAATAATCAGGAGAAACTCCTGGCCATTGTACTGACAGGCTGTATTCCTGATATCAGTATCTGTTCAAAATCAAGTCCAACGGTAAGATCTATCCAATCAGGGTTTACCAACCTGATCATTCTGTCCTTTTGTATCCGTGTAAACTTACTGATCAGGTTGAAACGCTGTACTGCGCTATTTTCAGAATTTAGTTCCTCAAAATAAACAAGGCGCGTTAACTGCTGGCCTGAATCAAAGAACAGATTAGGCATCTGGCGATAGAAACTCATTGTCTTTATCAAATCTGTACTCATTCCAACGTGCAGGCAGCTACGGTTACGGTCTGTTACTAAATAAACGTACTTTTTCATTTTTGCTAAGGGGGTTGTCAGGATCGGCATATATATTTAAAATTAAATTGTGTGTTTTAAAATTAATTGCTAATTTTATGAGCATAAATTTACTAACAATATTAGTAATTCCAAATTTATTTTTAAAATGGCAAATATTTCTTCCAACCTTAAGTACCTCAGAAAAAAAAAGGGGCTTACACAGCAGCAGTTCGCAGACACATTAGATATCAAACGTTCCCTTGTCGGAGCTTACGAAGAAGATCGCGCTGAACCCAAATACGAATTGCTAAAAAAATTCGCCGAATTCTACGAGCTTTCGATGGATGAGCTGATAAATGAGAAGATTGATGATAAGTGGAAGCCTAAACCAAAAGGAGACCCGGCTAACATTCGCGTACTTAGTATTTCTGTAGACAGCCAGGACAGGGAGAATATAGAGCTGGTACCTGTAAAGGCCAGCGCTGGTTATTTAAATGGTTATGGAGATCCGGAATACATTAGTGAGCTTCCCAAATTCCATTTGCCTATGTTCAGGCAGGGTACATACCGCGCTTTTGAGATCAAAGGAGATTCTATGCTGCCATTGCAATCAGGGACTGTTGTAGTTGGAGAATACCTGAGTAACTGGAATGATCTTAAACCCGGAGAAACTTATGTAGTGATAAGTAAAGATGACGGTATTGTTTACAAACGCGTTGGCAACAGGTTCAAAGAAAATAAATCGCTCAAGCTTATTTCCGATAATCCTATATATGAACCCTACACCATTCCAGGAGAAGATGTTCTGGAAATATGGCAGGCAAAGGCATTTATAAGCACAAATTTTCCTGAGCCGACACCGGAACCTACCTTAGAAACCCTGACAAGCATGGTTTCACAAATGCAAAAATCAATCTCTAAGCTGGACAGGGATAACAATTAACAAATTTTTAACATATCCGGATTAAACTATTGTGAACTAATCTGATCTATCAGTATAAATAACCAATATTGAAATAGGTATGAAAAAATTAGTGATAACAGCGGCTTTCGTAGCCAGTTTAATAACCTTAGGATATTCTCAGGATAAACCTAACACAACACGTAAAGAAGGTGCAAAAACAGAAAGGCCGGATGGAGACCAGCGCCAGGCACGCACGCCGGAGCAACGGGCGCAAATGAGTACGAATGCATTAGAAAAAAAATTAGCTTTAACTGCCGATCAGAAAACTAAGATTTATGCATTAAATCTTGAACGTGCTGAAAAGTTGGAAAAAACCATGAAAACCGACAATGCAGAACGTAAGGCGCAGATGCAACGGAATAAGGCTTTAATGGAGGATACAGACAAAAAAATAAACCAGATTCTCACGAGCGAGCAGCAAAAGGCTTATGTGGAAATGAAGCAGGAATCACGTGATAAAATGAAATCCAAAATGAAAGACAACCGGCCGGAGGGCCAACGTGCCAAAAAGCAGTAGAATGTCTTCGATAATGTTTTGGAAAGCGGCTTAATTAAGGTCGCTTTTCTTATTTTTATAAAAAAAACTTGAAAGCAGTCACGGGTTTCATTTTAGAAAAGTTAAACGCTCGCTTAGCTGTTAATGCCCTGCGCTCACTGAAGACGGAAACTTCACTGATCGACTTTTGTTCGAACGATTATCTTGGTTTTTCCAGATCTCCGGAACTAAAGAGCCTCTTTGAGCTGCAGCTTGAGAAGTATCCTGAATACAAATTGGGATCGACTGGATCACGCCTTTTGTCCGGCAACGACAAATTCACGGAAGATCTGGAGGCCGATATCGCAAAATTCCATAACTGCGAAGCCTCCCTCCTGTTCAATTCCGGTTACGATGCCAACATGGGAATATTTTCAAGTTTGCCTCAACGAGATGATACGATCATCTGTGATGAATACATTCATGCCTCAATCATCGACGGAGCCCGCCTGAGTCATGCCGCTCGTTTTGTTTTTAAGCATAACGATATGGATAGCCTCGAACAGAAATTGAAGGCTGCAAAGGGGCGGATATTTATCGGAATAGAGAGTGTTTATTCAATGGATGGCGGTGAAGCTCCGCTGGAGGAGATCTGTACGCTTGCAGAAAAGTATAACGGCGCAGTTATCGTGGATGAAGCACATGCCATCGGAATTTTCGGCGATCATGGAAGAGGCATAGTAGACGAACTAAATCTAAGTTCAAGAGTTTTTGCCAGGATAGTTACGTTTGGAAAGGCATTAGGCGTTCATGGAGCTGCAATTCTCGGCAGCGAAGATCTCAGATCTTACCTAATCAATTACGCCCGGTCATTTATTTATACAACCGCACCCTCCTTCTTATCACATCTGGCGATTAAAACCTCATATGATTACCTGAAGTCTAAAAACCACCAGCAGGATTTACACCAAATAATACAGAACTTTAGATCTAAGCTGCATACCGTCAGTAGCCTCACTGCGAGCCGGTCGGGTATTCAAATATTACTGATTCCCGGGAACACACAGGCGAGGGAAATAGCATCTGAATTACAACAAACTGGCTTTGATGTCCGAGCTATTCTTAGCCCAACTGTATCCACCGGCTCGGAAAGACTACGGATCTGCTTGCATAATCATAATTCGTTTGAAGAGGTCGAAGCTCTTTGTAATTCATTAAAATTTCATTGTGAAGCATAAACCAATCTTTATAACAGGTATTGGAACCGGCGTTGGTAAAACGATTACCTCTGCGATTATTGTCGAACACCTGCAGGCCGATTACTGGAAACCCATCCAGGCGGGTGATCTGGACAATACCGATACCGATAGCGTCAGAAGTCTTGTCTCTAATGAACGCAGTGTGTTTCATCCTGAAGCTTATCGTTTAACACAACCCTTTTCACCACATAAATCTGCGGCAATAGATAATATAACTATTGATATTAACGCGATAGAATTGCCTGTTACCAATAACAGGCTTGTGATTGAAGGAGCTGGAGGTTTAATGGTGCCCCTGAATGACAGCGACCTCATGATAGATCTTATTAAGAAGTTCGATGCTGAAGTGGTGCTGGTATCGCAGAACTATCTGGGCAGCATTAATCACACGCTGATGTCCCTGGAAGTTCTGGCAAGTCGAAACATCGCTGTTAAAGCCATTGCTATTTGTGGCTCCAATGATGTTAGCTCTGAGTTTGTGATTGCAAATTACTACCAATCTAAAATGATTTTTATCCCACAATTGGACTTGCATGATAAAGAGGCAATAGCAAATGCAGCCAAATCCATCGATTTGTAAAAAACTGTTTAAATGAAAGAGCTGGCCAAATTGACCAGCTCTTTTGTAAAGAAGTTATCAAACCCTACAATGGATTTTGAACGACTTTAGGATTTGCATTTATCTCTGCCTGAGGTATAGGCAAAGCAAATTTCTTATCACCGGCAGGAATATTAAGGACAGACCAATGACCGGCCGAAGCCACTCTAACCAAACTTTGCTTTGTCCGGAGAATATCATAGTACCGGTGACCTTCACCGAAGAGTTCTTTTCTACGCTCTAACAAAATTTCAGCTACTAAAGCATTCCCGGTATTGGCAGATATAACCGCCGCTGGATTAGCTCGGCGTTGAATTAACAGAAGTGCATTTTTTGCTGCAAGTTCGTTTGCTCCGCCGATTCTGGCTTCAGCTTCAGCTTCAGTTAACACCATTTCTGATGCTCTGATTAAAAGCTGGTCATTCGCTCCAGATGCGTCAAAAACAAACTTGCTCGTAAAATATCCATCACCAGATACGCTGGGTGGTGGACCTGTTGTTGGATCGCCCCCCCCAGTTGCAGGAATACGGAATTGATTTTTTCTTATATCGTTAGTTGCAAACGAAGCAAAAAGGTCTTTAGAAACTCTGAAACTAGAATAACCTCTGTCATACGGATCGTAGAAAGAAGAAACTTCAAGGAAAAAGCTATTATCATCTGCTGTGCTTCTTAAAGCCCATATCCATTCTGGAGTTGGTAGGCGAAATCCCTCCAATAAAGCGCTCCCAGAGGATAATGCATATGGAGCACGGGATGCCTTGGCAAGCTCACTTGCTTTTGCCCAATTTCCCATAGTGAGGTAAACGCGTGCCTCGATCGCTTTAATCGAATTTATATTGATTCTGTAAACGTCCTTTAAAGTAGTGGGGAAATTTGTTTCCGCAAACAAAAGGTCTTTGAGGATAGACGCGTAAACATCCTTAACTTTCGCTCTCGCCGGGAACTCATCATTTGGACCGATAGATTTCTCGACAACAGGGACACCCATTGCTTCAGGATCAAGGACAAAAGATTTTTCGCCGAATTCACGTACCAATTGAAAATGAACATATGCACGGACAGCGGTTGCTTCTGCGATATAGCGTTTTTTGACAGCATCTGTAACAGGAGCAGCAGGCACATTTTCAATAAGCTGGTTACAATTAGCTATTATTCTATAGCCTATCGACCAATGGCTCTGTAATTCCCCATTATTAACAGTTTCGACATATTGATATCCATTGACGAACCTGCTGTAATTTCCCGTTGAATTCGGGTACGTGTCTTCGCCTTTTGCTTCTGCATTAAGAATGATATTATAAGTGAAGGCGCTACTCGTTAAAAGGTCATAAATACCCGTCATCGCCGCCTGCAGCTTTGGCTCAGTGGTAAACGCCTCTGTACTGCTGATCGACTGGGTCGGGGCAACTTCCAGGAAGTCTTTTTTACAGCTTATTAATACTGACGTTAAAGCAAGAGTTCCTAAGAATATTTTGCTAGTTAGTTTTCTAAAATATTTCATGTTGTTTCTTATTAAAACCCAATATTTAAACCTAGTGAGAATGTTTTTATATTCGGAACATCAAAGGATGTCAAACCCGTAATTTCAGTTTCCGGATCCATTCCTTTGTGCTTAGCGAACGTAAACACATTCTCTCCGCTTAAATAAATGCGGGCATTGGATAATTTAACTTTTCTGGCCCAATCACTTTTCAAGTCATATCCCAGCGTTAGGCTCTTAATTCTGATATACGAACCATCATAAAGGAACCTTGAAGACTGACTGTCACCTAGATCTGTATTTGTAGGTCTGAATCTTGGGGTATTTGTTATATCACCAGCTTTTTTCCATGAATTATAGACATCCGGTGATAGTTGGGTACCGTTAGCTCTACCTGCATGAGATAACGCTTGATATAATTCATCATATATTTTACCTCCAGAACTATAGAATAAAAATCCGGTAAAATCAAATCTCTTATACCTGAAATTATTTGTCATTCCTCCTGTGAAATCAGGCAACGCACTTCCTTTATCATAACGTGTTGCAAGATTATAGGTCTTGGTAGTAATGCGCGTTCCGTTAGGTTTGCCATCGGTACCAAGTTGATCCATAAACCAAGTTGGTGCGCCGTCAGCTGGATCAACTCCAGCGTAATCTCTAAGATAGAATTGGTAAAGATCGGTTCCAACTCTTAACCTTTTAGTACCGGTTATTACTTCATTACTTGTAAGCTTTTTTATTTCATTCTTAACTGTGGTCAGGTTAAAGGATGTATTCCAGGTGAAATTTGTAGTTTTCACCGGCATACCTGTCAAAAGAATATCGAACCCTTTATTATCCATAGATGCAAGATTGGTTGTTACCGAGGCAAATCCTGTTGTATATGAAAGAGGTCGATTAAATAACAAGCCTTTAGCCTGCTTGTTGTAATAAGTAACCTCGCCTCCTAATCTTCCACCGAACAAACCAAACTCAACACCAATATCTGTTTGGGCATTCTCTTCCCATCTCAATGATTTGTTCGCGAGATTAGTGGACGTAATACCAGATTGTCCTTGATAGTTGTTACCCAAACCGTATAGTCCCTGGGCATCATAGCGGCCAATACGGTCATTTCCAACTGTTCCGTAGCTGGCTCTCAACTTTAATTCATCAAGCCATTTAATTTCTTGCAAGAATTTCTCCTGCCCAATTCTCCAGGCAACACCTCCTGAATAAAAATTACCAAACCTGTTGTCAGATCCAAAAACACTTGATCCATCTCTTCTAAAAGATCCTTGTAAATAGTATTTGTTATTGAAGCTATAACTCGCTCTAGTGAAATAAGATGATAATCTCTTTTGAGTAATGAAGGAAGTAGGAGCGCCTGGTACAGAACCAGCGACAAGTTCAGGAACACCATCAAAAGGAAAACCAGTTGTAGATGCCCGGATGTTATCGTATTTACTCCGGTAAGCTTCCTGTCCAACTAACAATGTTAAGTCATGATCTCCAAACTGACGTGCATAGGTTAGCGTGTTATTGAAAGTAACCGTAACATCCTGAACAGTATATCGTTCCGCTCTGCCTTTCGGAGCAGCTCCATTTCCATGCTCAGGGTTGTAAAACAGCCTTTCACGATTGTTAATATAATCTAACCCAACATTAGTTCTAAATTTTAAATTGTTGGTAAAACCGATTTCGGCATATGGATTTAAAATACCCCGTGCGGTACGCGTGATATATTCATCTTTTTCGGCTAAGCCAAGCGGATTGAAATCTTGTGATATCGGATTAACGTAGTTATAAACCAAACTTCCATTGGGCGCGATCACTGGGTTACCGCTCGCATCTCTTTGATAAAGTGAATACACATTTGCAACCACTTCGCTAAACCTTACTGGATTGGCTGCTCCACCAGCACCGGCCGGGGTATTCTGATCAGTATATGATAAAGTAGTGTTGAACCCAATATTAATGGCCTTATTGACCTGATTAGAAATATTGATCTTACCAGAGTATCTTTTAAAATCAGATGCTAAAACAATACCTTTCTGGTCGAAAACCCCACCGGAAATAAAAAACTTAGTTGCATCATTACCTCCCTGAGCTGACACATTTATATTCTTAACGTCACCACGATTAATCACAGCATCTCTCCAGTCTGTATCATAATATAACTGTGCGCTTGGATCTAGCGTTCCACCTGCTATGTATGGGTTGGCTATATTATATGGATTAACCGCTAAACGTGCCTTGGTGGAAGTATTCGCACTTAATGCAGCAGCAGCTGGGGAATCACCGGCTACAGTTCTAAGATTATAATAATAATCAAAATATTGTTTGAAATATTGGGTAGCGTCTAAGTGCTCATGCTTATCAACACCTTGAGATGAGTATCCGCCATTTCCGGAAGCAGTAAACTTAGTCACTCCAGATTTTCCCTTCTTAGTTGTAATCAATATCACACCATTTGCTGCTCTAGAACCATAAATCGAACCTGCAGAAGCATCTTTCAACACAGTGATAGTTTCAATGTCATTGGGATTAATAGTAGACAAAACATCGGATGTAGTTGCTACCTGACTTAAATCACCTGTAGTAATCGGAATACCATCAATTACATATAAAGGTGTGGCTGAAGCAGAAATAGAAGCTACTCCCCTAACCCGAACGGTTGATGTCGCTCCAGGTTGCCCAGATACGCTTGATACTGTCACACCTGCTACAGTTCCCTGTAATGCTTTTTCGAAGGACGTAACCGGACGATTTTCAAAAACTTCACTGGTAACTACGGCGGCTGAACCCGTAAACGATTGCCTGGTTGATGTACCATAACCAACAACAACTACTTCAGAAAGCTGTTTTGCATCAGTTACCAAACGGGCATTCGCCGTGTTATTTGCGGAGATACTAATTTCCTGTGCAACGAATCCAATATATGTAAATGTCAAAACATTTGCGCTGGCTGGTGCATTCAGTGAGTAAGTACCATCGATACTGGTGGTTGTGCCGGCAGTTCCGCCTTTAACACGTACAGATACACCAGGCAAAGGAAGGCCATCGTCAGCGCCCACTACTCTACCAGTGATCGTCTTATTCTGAGCCATTGCGCTTGAAATTGCAAATAACCCTAACAATAAGAAAGCTAGTAATTTTCTTTTCATGTGAATATAATTTATTGAAGTAGTCACTTGTTAAATACTAATAAAATTAGTAAATTAGCGATA
>NZ_JBBJNI010000172.1:0-8043 GCF_037719425.1 Daejeonella sp.
TGAGCTTTCCTGGCGTGCGGTAAAATATATTTCCTGATCTTTTTCATCTACAAGCAGCAAATTCCCGACTCTCCAGGATCCTGAAGTAAGTTGTTTTTTGAGATTGCCTTTCAGATCGTGGTAATAATAATGACCCCAGCCGCTTTTGTCACTTTTAAGGATCACGCCGGGGCCGTTTTTAAGAAAATACATCTCGTCCATCCAATCTACCCAGGTATTTTGTTTCTCTTCGTAGATGATGCTTTTTGTGCCTGCTGTTGGATCCACACTGTAAAGGATCAGGTCATTCTGTTCCCGGCTCATCCATTGGACCCAAAGTGTCTTACTATCAGCCATCCAATACGGAGTACCGAAATATTGATCGTTTTTAGCGTCAAAATCAGCCCATACTGTTCCCTTCATGCCGGTTGTTACAACACCAACCTTTACCTCAGGATTCTTATCTCCTGCTTTTGGGTAGCGGGTGTTTTCGAGGAATCCATGCTGACCCGCAGAATTGTATATAGGATAAACCGGCACAAGTGAATCATCAAAACGCATGAAAGCCAGCTTTTTACTATCCGGGCTCCACCAAAATGCTTTGTAACGTGTTGGCCGGCCAAGTATCTCTTCGTAATAAACCCAGGATGCCCAGCCATTATAGATCACATTCGAGCCATCATTTGTATACCTTGTCTCAGTGCCTGTTGTTATATCAACCGAAAAGAGATCATTATTTCTCGTAAAAGCAACCTGCTTAGTATCAGGAGACAGGGTTGGGTTTTTCTCAAGGGCGGTATCCCTTGTGATCTGCTTTTCAGTACCAGACGCATCCTTAAAAAAAACATCTTTGTTTCTGATAAACACGGATGCCGAATTAACCTGGGCGGGAGCGGATGGGACGGCTTCTCCGGTCTTTACATCTACGGTGTACGGTTTAGTCTGTGTACCCTCTAGCCTGTACTCAATATAATGTGTGTTATCTGCCCAGCCACTATAGACTGGAAGAGGATTTAATATCTCCTTAACAGGACTTGTAAATACTTCCCGGAAACTGAGAGTTTTTTGCTGTGCACCTGCAGTTAGCGAAATGACCAGGAAGCCAGATAATAATGCAGCCGTTGATCTATTGATCATCATAGTGATTGATTGGAATGTAATAAATTTCGATTAGTTTGATGGATAAGCGTTCGGTTATAACGATCCATAATGTCCGAAGGTATAAATTTTTAAATAAAACTAATCCCTGGCTATGCAGTTCTATATCCGGATATATGAAAGTAAGGAATTACATAAATAGATCAATACAACGCATTCAACATCAATTAATATATCCTACTTTAGGGAATGGAACCCAATCTGACTAATTATAAAGACCTGCAGGATTTCGGAAATCTGGAATTACTTTCTCAGCAGGTTGTTGAGGGCTTTATAACCGGGCTTCATAAAAGCCCATTCCACGGGTTCTCAGTAGAATTTGCTGAGCATCGCTTATATAATACGGGAGATTCAATCAAGAATATCGACTGGAAGTTATACGGTCGTACAGATAAGCTTTTTGTAAAGCGATTTGAGGAAGAGACGAATTTACGTTGCCAGATCGTGATGGACGTGTCTTCATCTATGTACTATCCTGAAAAGGATTTCAATAAGCTTTTGTTTTCGGTTTATTCTGCAGCATCCTTGATGTATTTGTTTAAAAAGCAGCGTGATGCGTTTGGACTGAGCTGTTTTTCTGACAAATTGGAATTATCCACTCCCGCAAAATCTACAACGATCCACCAGAAGTACCTTTTTTCTGAACTTGAGAAGTTGATGAATCGCGATGGAAGAGGGAATGGGACAGCAGTTGCGCAGGCACTTCATGAAATTGCCGAACAGATTCACAAACGGTCGTTGGTAATTATATTTAGTGATATGCTCGAAGGTGGTGGTGACCGGGAATTAGCGGATATATTTTCGGCTTTACAACATCTTAAGCATAACAAACATGAGGTTGTTATTTTCAATGTTCTGGACCACAAGATGGAGCTTGACTTTAATTTTGAGAACCGTCCTTATCACTTTGTTGATCTTGAAAGTGGAGAAGAATTAAAAGTTCACCCCGGAAATGTAAAAGAAGCTTACCTGAATGCGGTAAGCTCGTATCATAAAGAGCTTAAGCTCAAGTGCGCCCAGTATAAGATTGATCTGATCGATGCGGATATACATGCTGGATTTTACCAGATATTGCATTCATATCTCATAAAGAGAGCGAAGATGGCATAGAATCTGATAGATTTACAATTTTAAGCCCGAAAATTATAATATGAGATTATCAGTCGACCGCAGCCCTATAAAAGTTTACCCGGATCCTAAGCGTGTTATAGCACGATTTTTCTTTAGCCAGGATGAGCGTGCAAAAGAATTAATAACGAAAGTAATGGCCTTATCGGATCAGGATGTATTTACCATTATATCGCCTCTTTTACAGGAATATTCTCAGCGTCACCGCAACATTACCAAAATATTGAACAGGCATTGTGATAAGGTTAAAAGGCTTATAACGGAGGTCGGAGTTAATTACGCGGAAATTGATCAATTCAGGAAATTACTGATAGGGTCGTACTTCACTCATGAATATTCGATTGAATCAGCGGCTTTTTTCAACCCTTCAATAATAGAAGATCCTGATCAGACAGAACTGGTCGAGGGACAAAAACGCATGATCATCAGCTTTCGGGCTGTAGGCGAAGGTCATATTTCCTCTATTGTATTCAGGAGAGCCCTTGTGGAAAAAAATGGAGATCTGACTGTTCTTCCCGCGGGGAATTACATTGATGAAGCTGAGATAATACGTAACGCTGTTTACGTTAAAAAGCTTTTTTTTGGTAAGGCGGTCGATAATAATATTGACAAGGAGGTACTTGAGAATGTAAAACAAAAGCTTGGCGACAAGTTCGAATACCAGGAGCTCAGAAACGTTATCATCGAGCTAAAGAACCAGCAAAGTTCAGACGAGGCAAAATTGAATTATGATAAAGTGCTTTGGCTCTCTGATTCCTATCATGATATCAGCTTTTCAAAGGATACCGATATCTCGGACCGGGTTATTTTCCCCATTTCCCAATTCGAGAAAAAAGGAATTGAAGATGCGAGGTTTGTGAAATTTATCAAGGATGATGGATCGATAATATACTACGCAACCTACACAGCTTATGATGGTCAAATGATCATGCCCAAGCTGCTTCAAACGACAGACTTTTACGAGTTCAAGATCTGCCCTCTATATGGTGCAGGTGCCCAGAACAAGAACCTTGCATTATTCCCGCGCAAAATAAACGGGAAATATGCTATGATGTCTCGAATTGACGGATGGAATAATTACATCATGTATTCCGACAAGATCCAGGTTTGGGAAAGCCCTGAACTGCTTCAAAAGCCCCATGCGGCCTGGGAATATATTCAGATAGGCAATTGTGGCTCTCCGATAGAAACGGAGGACGGGTGGCTTATTATAACTCATGGAGTAGGACCTATGCGCCGATATTGCCTTGGTGCAAGTTTACTGAAGCTGGATGATCCGTCCGTGGAAATTGGACGTCTATCAGAGCCCCTGATAGTTCCTAATAAGGATGAGCGGGAAGGTTATGTGCCCAATGTGCTTTATTCCTGCGGTTCGATTATTCATAATGATAAACTGATCATCCCTTACGGACTCTCAGATTACTGCTCATCATTTGCAACTGTCAATATAAATGCGCTTCTGGACAAACTTAAGAGCAAATCATCATCGCTGTATGATCTGTTTATATAGCGTTAGATAATCAGATACCATCTTTTCGCTTGAGAAATTATCTTTTGCCCATGTATGGCATAAATGCCGGTCAATTGATTTCAGATCGCTAACGGCGTCCGAGCCGCTTTCGACATCTTTAACCAGATAGCCGGTCTTGCCATCCTTTATTAGTTCGGGCATTGAGCCCCGGTTAAATGCAATAACCGGGGTGCCGCAATACATAGCTTCAGCTACACTTAACCCGAATGGTTCATCGAAATTTATGGGATGAAGTAAGACAGTGGCTTTGCCCAATAACTTATTCCGGGCATCAGGGCCAGCGTGTCCAACGAAAACGATCTGATCGTCAAATTCAGGCTCTATCTTTTCCGTAAAATACCTCTCGTCCTGGACGATGCCCGCTATGATTAATTTTCTGCTTGTATTCCGGGCAATCTGAATGGCTTCCAGAGCTCCCTTGTCGGGATGAATACGCCCGAAAAATAAAAGATAATCATCGGGAGATGCAACAAAAGTGAAGTCTGCCGTTCGTATTCCATTGTATACCGTTGCAAGATATTCGAGCTCCTGAGACCGGTTAGAATTGCTTATCGACACATACGTCGATGAGTCGTTATATTTCTTATAAACGGGAATTATTTTAGGCGAAGAAAAGCCATGGATGGTAGTAATAATAGGGGTTTTAATGAGCCGTGAATAACTAAGCGGGAGGAAGTCGTAGTGGTTATGCAGGATATCAAAATCTCCTGCCTTCTCCATGAAATTGCTGATGTGCAGGCACTCAACAACCTTTGCATCTAACTCCCTGTCTTCTTCATAACCCGACGCGACCACAGAGTCCAATGTTCCCGATGTTAAGGAATCAGATGTGGCAAAGAGGGTTACATCCATGCCCGAGGCCACTAAGCCCTCGGTAATGTTTGATGCCATTTGCTCCCACGGGCCATAGTGCCGGGGAGGCGTGCGCCAGGCTACCGGCGACAATACTCCAATCTTCATTAAGCAGCTTCGGAATCGGCCTTTGTTTTAATTACTGTTAGCTTTTGTTCCTCGGTTTGAAAGGATTCCAGTTCCAGACCTTTAAGTACGAGCAAATGAGATATGAAATAAGCTAATGTACTTTCAGCACCCTGATTCCTGTTAAGCCCACCAGGTTGCAGACCGTCGCAGCAACCTTTTGTTTCGTGATCGTATAATGGCAATCGTAATGTGTTTTCTCCCAGGAACCATTGGTAGCACAAGTACATTTTACTTAGGAATTGCTTCTCTCCGCTTACATCATACGCTTTGAAGTACATAAGAACCATAGCCATGCTTTCTATCGCCTGTTGATCGAAGATTGCCATATTACCGTTTCTGTAATACCATCCATCGCTTCCAACCGGACTAAGGTAACCTTTGCTCAACGTCAGACTGTCGAGGAATTCAATCGATTCGTATGCTATTTTAAGTACACGCTCGTTGCCCGTTATCTGGGCAGAATGAAGCAAAGCAAGGGGTAATATTGCATTATCATAACTTAGTTTATCTTCGAACCAGTGCCAGTTTTCACCTTTGTTGCTTTCATAAACATCAACCAAAGGTTTAGTTAGTTCTTTCAACTGTTCCACTAAGCCTTCGTTATAGGGATGTGCCTGCAGGTAGTAGGAAAGCCCGATGATAGTATTTGCCAGGCCCCTTAAGTGACGCAGGGCTTTAAAATGCGGAACTGATCGCTGAAAGAGTTCTTCGGCAAATTCCTTGTAAGAATTATTCGGGGCGGAATTTATGAGATAACCCAAAGCCCATATGGTTCTGCCAAAAGAATCTTCTGACCCAACTTCGTCCAGATATTCCCTCCTGAAGCTTAAAAAGTTTCTGAAGTTCCCGTCATCCATCTGCATATACTGGATATAGCTCAGATATATAGGAAGAAGATCAAGGGCCTCTTTGCTTTTATTTTGTTCGTAAGCCATCAGTGCCATAATCAAAGCACGTGCATTATCGTCGAGGCAGTAGCCCTCTTTCAAATTAGGTATACCATATTTGGCATGCTGAACTATACCAGTATCATCTGTAAGACGCTTTACGTGGGTTAGATTGAATTCAGGAATGATCTCAGAGTCTATAATATGTCTGCTCTTGTTTTTAACTAACGGCAACTCTGTTGAATCCTCAAGAATGGCAGTATATTCTTTGCCGATAGCAGGCCATCTTAGATTCAGGCCATAATTAAAGGCATTTTCCTTTAGTTCTGCTAATTTTTCAGGATGATCAAGCAGATCATTAACGGACTCTGCAAGGCTCTCAAAATCTTTGAAATCAAATAGTCTTCCGCGTTTGTCTTCCAGAAGCTCTTGTGCATGCCAGTATGGAGTCGATAATATCGCAGCTCCTGACCCTACTGCATAGGACAGTGTTCCGCTGGTTATTTGTGCTTCATTAAGGTACGGGGTCACGTAAATATCGCAGGCTGTCAGATAATGATGCAACTCTTCTTCGGAGACAAACTGGTTAATAAAGGTTAAGTGTTCTTCTACATTCAGGCTTTTTGCAAGCTTCTTTAAGCTATCACGGTATTCTTCTCCGGAATTTTTCCGGACACCCGGATGCGTGTTGCCCAATACCACATACATAACATCAGGATGATTCTCCACGATTGCAGGCAGAGCTTTAATAACGGTTTCGAGGCCTTTATTTCTGCTGATCAGCCCAAAAGTGAACAGCACTCTTTTATTCTTAAACGACGGGAGTTTTTTGATAGGATTGTTTTCATGGGGCTCCAGATCAGGCACACCGTGTTCGATCCGCTGGATCTTTTCGTCCGAAATATAATAGATGTTCTTCAGGAAATCTACAGCTCTTCTGCTCATGACAACGATCTTCGACGACTGTTTTGAAATCTCTCTGATGATTATCTGCTGCATGAAACTCGGCTCCCGTAGAACGGTATGCAAAATAGTTATCAGGGGTTTATTCAATCTGCTGATTAAGGGAAGAAGATAAACTCCGCTTTCTCCTCCATATATTCCAAACTCATGCTCAATTACACAAGCATCAACATCGCTGTTATTTATAAACTCAGCAGCCTGAATATAGTCCTTTTGATGTTCCTGTCTGATTTTAAACTTCACTTCAGCAGGATAATCGTATTCCTCCAGGTCGTCTGAGTCATTCATCGCAACTACAAACCCATTTAAGGAACCATCAGCATTGTCTGCGTTTATTGCCCTTATGAGATTGTAATTAAAAGTGGCGATTCCACATTCCCGAGGCGTATAAGAAGAAAGATATGCGATTTTCATAGGTATTGTTTTTTGCTTAGATCGTAAAATTATCGTGTCCCGAGTCGTATCAGCAAAAGGTATTCCACTCTGAGCCGATTTAACCTCAGGCTTTCATTTGTTACTAAACGTGGCTTTCATTTGACTAAAAGGTAGAATAATGCTTTCTTAAGTAACGTTTGTGCCTGTTTATGTCATTAGCCTTACTATTTTAACAGTGTTTGTGTGATTTTGTTGAGTTTTGTTCTAGATTTAAGACTATTCTTGAAAAATTCGTATTTGTATCTAAAACTTATAACATGAGATATTTCCTTCTGGCCGTCTATACAGTGAGCTTTTTGGTGTTAGCCAGTATGCAGATTCAAAAGCCTGTAAAGGTGGTGCTGTTTGGAGATTCTATAACTCAGGCCGGTGTCAAACCAGGGGGGTACATTACGCTGATGCAGGAGTCACTAAAAGGATATGAACTGATTGGAGCAGGAATCGGAGGTAATAAAGTATACGACCTTTATTTACGCATGGAGGCGGATGTACTTAATAAAAAACCTGATGTATCGGTGATTTACGTTGGAGTCAATGATGTGTGGCACAAACAGACTAGTCAGACTGGGACAGATCCTGACAAGTTTATAAACTTCTATTCTGCCCTGATCAGGAAAATGCAGTCTGCCGGGATAAAAGTGATTGTTTGTACCCCCGCTGTAATAGGTGAGAGGACTGATTTCAGCAATGCCCAGGACGGGGATCTAAACCGCTATAGCCAAATTATAAGAGATCTTGCTAAACAGTACAACTGTCCGCTGGTAGACCTTCGTAAAGAATTCCTGGCTTACAATATGGCTAACAATCCTGAAAATAAAGAGTCGGGAATCCTTACCACCGATCGCGTACATTTGAACCCAGCAGGTAATAAGCTGGTAGCTGATCTGATGATGAAAGCTTTAAAATGAGTTGAGAATTGAAAGTTGAGAATTGAGAGTGGAAAGGCGTTTTTCAGTAACTCTCCACTCTCCACTCTCCATT
>NZ_JBBJNI010000173.1:0-7224 GCF_037719425.1 Daejeonella sp.
GTATTTATAACCCCGGCTTCTGTCGAACCCAGTCGTTCATAAAGCCACACCCCGGCTTCGGAGGAAATATTTGACCGGGCAATCTCCAGTATGACACCTCGTAATCTTTCTGCATCGTAATCAAACATGTCCGGTTATTGAATTGTCTGTTGTCAAGAGCATTAAACTTGTGAAAATTAACAAAAACAATTAACAATCAGAATTAGCCACGCGCAATCTGACACTGTAACGAAACCTGCAGGAGCTTACCGCTCACAAAAGCTTGAATATAAGCTCATGCAAGCTTCATTGCCATTAAAAAGCAACTATATCCAAATGAAAATATTAATTCTTTAAATTTCTGAGGATGCAAAATAATTGATTGCCAGTGCCGCTGCTATAATAAGGAGGCCGAAGAATTCCCTTGTTTTTTCGATATACGGCTTGGTAGCCTGCATACTTTCTGTAATACTCGGTTGCTTATATTTTACAATCCAATCCTTCACCCCATCCCGCGCAAAAAATAAGATCACAGCATAAATGAGATAAAATGCAATAAGAGCGAGATATACGAGCGGATAAAAAAAACCAAAACCAGCCAGCCCACAGCAAACCGAGGCAGCAAGATAGATTGGAACCCAAAGCCAGGAATCTTTGTCGTTCAGGTTGAACCAGGCAAAGACAACAAAGGATAAACAAAATATAATATTAATGATGTGCAGTACCATGAAGGATATCTTAATCGAGGGCTAAGATATAATGTTCTAACTAAAATATGAGCAAAGAGCAAAGAACAAGGAATAAAGACCAGAAACCACTGAATCGAACGTTTGGAGCCAGATAAACAGTTAGGTATTAACAGGTCATAGAACACCTGAAGTAGGTTTTATGGTCTCTGTTAACAAAAAAGGTGCGGTCGGTGGAAGTCTTGGATCTTGGTTCCTGGCTCTTTGTTCTACACCGGTTTAAACATCTTCGTAATAATCTGCCGGATCATCATCTGACGTCTTTCCAGTTGTTCTGCGTGATGCTGTTCCAAAACCGGGTTCCCATATTCTGAATCCAGCACTGCATATGTGTCACGCAGCGTTTCTTTAAAAGCATCAAGCGACTGATCGGCTATTTCTATCGCCACAAATCCGTCCAGGTTTTTCGCAGAACCGAACTGCCGGCAATTATTCTCCGAATTAAAATCGTCTGCATTGAACGATGCTCTTTTAATAATGATTTCCATTCCTCAATGTTATGTTAACTAAGCACGCTTGCC
This sequence comes from Daejeonella sp., assembly GCF_037719425.1. Classification (GTDB taxonomy): domain Bacteria; phylum Bacteroidota; class Bacteroidia; order Sphingobacteriales; family Sphingobacteriaceae; genus Daejeonella. Next base: position 1,247 of record NZ_JBBJNI010000173.1, read on the forward strand.
CTTCCAATGTTCGGTACTCTTGTCCATATCTTGTTCCTGAAAAGAGTATACGTTAATTGCATAGGTAGATGCAGGGTTCATGTCTTTCTCTTTTAGATCTTCAAATATTGTAAATCACCGACTTATACAAATACTGGAAAACCACCATTTTACAAGGCTTTTTATTGCGCAAACATAGATTTAACAAAATTTAACAAAAAATATTAAGCTAGATGTTGATTCGTACGAAAGATTTCCTACCTTTAGTATATGGAAGACAGAGAAGCTAAAAACAAAAAGGCTGAGCCAACAAAATCTGAACTCGAGATTTTGCAGGTCTTATGGGAGTGTGGCCCTTCGACGGTAAGGCTTGTCAACGATAAGCTTAATGATCAGCGCGAGGTAAATTACACCTCTACTTTAAAGCTCATGCAGATCATGGCTGAAAAGAACCTGCTTCTTCGTGATGAAAGCAATATGAAACATATTTACAGGCCGGCCGAAGAGGAGAATAAAACGAAAAGCCATTTGCTCGACCGTTTTGTAAATACACTTTATAATGGGTCGCCATCTAAACTTGTCATGCAGCTTATCGGCAACAAGAAAACTTCGAAGGCTGAGCTTGAGGAGCTTAGAAAAATATTAAAAGAACTCGACAGTAAATAGGAATTAAATGAGCCTAATATTTGAATTTATGGATACTCAGGAACTCATAAAAGCGGTTTATCTAACCCTACTTCACTCAATGTGGCAGGCGGCAGCTAGCGGGTGTCTCCGGCTTGATCATCATGGGTACAAGGAATTTGTCTTCCTCAGAGCGCTATAATATCCTTGCCGGAAGCATGCTGTTTTTTATACTCTGTACGCTAATAACATTTTTTAACATGATAAATGTTCCAGCGGAGATGCAGGCAGGAAATGACAGCGGCTTGGCTTATGCGATTCCGTCTCAAGTTACGGCGTCCTCAGATATATTGAATCAAGCTTTCTCAGTTCTAACCTCCTATTCAAATAGTATCGTAATGATGTGGTTCGTGATCATTTGCTTTAAGGGGATCCGATTATCTCTCGGGCTTCAGCGAATTTCAGATCTTAAAAACAAGCAAATATTGGATCCGGGAACAAAGTGGGCAACAATGATAACCACTTTATCAAAACGGATCGGCATAACAACGGCGATAAGATTTGCCGAATCCGGTTTGACATCAATACCTCTTACGGTCGGTTATTTTAAGCCGGTGATATTGGTACCTGTGGGGATGCTTGCTGCTATCCCCGTAGAACAGGTGGAAGCTATTTTACTCCACGAACTGGCGCATATTAAAAGACAGGATTATTTCATAAACATCTTCCAGTGCCTTATTGAAGTATTATTCTTTTTTAACCCTGCTATCTGGTGGATGTCCAGCCATTTAAGAGCCGAACGTGAAAATTGCTGCGATGATCTGGCGATCGCTAATAGCAGCAATAAAATAGACTACGTACGGGCACTGATAACTTTTGAAGAATACAGAATTCAGCACCCGCAATTATCAATCGCTTTCGCGGGATCTGAAAACACTTTATTGAAACGAACGAAACGAATTATTTACAACCAAAACGACACCTTAAATCCAATGGAAAAATTCATTTTAACATCCGGCCTGGTAGTTTCAGGCTTGCTAAACCTTGCTTTCACAGATGGAGTCAAAGAACAGATCAGCAAAACATTTAAACCAGTAGTGTCAACAATCTCAAAGGCATTTCCAACGGTGGAGAAAGCGTTCGCACCATTTGCCGATACTATTCCGGCCTCAAGTATCCACGAAATATCAATTAATAATGGCGGACTAACTACTTTCAAGGCTTTGCACAAAGGAAAAGCATATAAGATCGTTATGAAGGATGATGAGGTAACGGAGCTTTATGTTGACGCCACGAAAATTGCCGAAGAAAAACTAAATGATTATACGAATGAAATAATAGAAATTGTCCAGTTCAATGACGCTGTCAAATTATCTGGAACAAGCGAGAGAAAAACTTTTCAACAAGGGGCGTTTACAGCATTTAAAAAGTTTGACACACCGAAAATTGCTGTTTCCTTTGGAGCAGAGCCAATAAGATTAGCCAGTGTAGTAGGTTTTGATAAAGAAAAAGTGGGAAAGCGCTTTGCAGCTTTCAATAACTTTTCTGAACAGGCGGCTTTTTCTGCTCTAGTTGACACTGTAGTTCCGGCAACACCAGCGGTACCGGTTGCTCCTGCATCGCCACCAGCATCGCCGACCCCACCCGTTCCCGCAACTCCCCCCATACCACCGCTTGCACCTTTGGCTGAGGTAAAGCCTTTAAGGGCGATTAAAGCAAAACCGGCAGAAATATCCAAATTAAAGCCGCTTAAACCAATCATAATTGAAGTAGCGCCCGCAGTAGAGATCCGCCAAACTCCGGCTATAAAACCTGTTATCCGCATAACTTCAAAAGTTTCTCCCGCAATAGAGGTTCATGAAACTCCTGCTGTCAAACCAGTAATCCGCATAAGTCCGAAAGTAGTGCCTGCTGAAGAAATACGTGAAAAATCCAAACCGGCGGCAGAAGGCGGATCCCCAATGGGATACTCCCATATATTCAATGGAAGCGGCTCGATTTCATATGCCCCTAATAGTAATTTGCATAGGAACAATAACACAAATGATTTCACCAACCAGGTGAACGGAGAACTGGTCGCACAGGGACTTGTTAAGGATCCTAAAAAGTTTTCATACAAAATCAATAATAACGAACTCATCGTTGATGGCGTCAAACAGAGCGATGAAGCGCACAACCGGGTAATCTCCAAAGTATTGAAGAATAAGAACCAAAATATAGAGTTTATTTATAAGAAGAATTAATTCTAATATTGGTTGTTAGTTGTTGGTTGTTAGCCTGGGTGGACTAAACGCTTTGCCCAACAACGAACAACCAAAAACCAACAATCACAAAAAAAGCCACACCAAAACGGCATGGCTCTCTCCATTATAAAGGCTAAGCGTTATTCTACTTCCTGTGCGGCTGCTTCATTAACGAAGCCTTCAGCAATCACAGTAAGACCAACATCTGTGGTTTTTTCTTCTTCGAGAGTTGTTTCTAATATCTCCGCTACATCGGTTAAACCCAGAGTATAGGCTAAGACACGTAATGTACCATAGCTGGCAATTTCATAATGTTCTGCCTTTTGAGCTGCCAAAATTATTCCTGCATCACGGGTCATTGTTCCATCCTCAGTATCCTCCAAAATGCTCTTCCCTTCTTCGATCAGTCCCTCCATTGCATCACATTTTTTTGCCTGAGGTTTAATACCGAGGATCCCGAAAACCTCTTCAAGCCTGGTAACATGAACTTCAGTTTCGCCGATGTGCTTTTCAATTGCAGCTCTCAGTTGTTCTGAAGTTGCACCCTTCGCCATTTTGGGAAGCGCCTTTGCCATATGCTTTTCCGCCCAGTAAAGATCTTTAATTTCATCCGTGAAAAGTTTTAGCAATGCTGACTTATCTTTTTCTCTGTCAGCCGCTGACATAGTTTTACTTTGTTGTTTCATAATAGTATTTATTTAGATTATAAAGGGTCTAACACCTTTGTTTTTGAAAGGTTTACTATTTTTTTGAAATCCAGTATAAATACCAATGACCAGGTATTAATTCAATGTTTACAGGTAAATTGAGCAAGTTTCGGGTTTTGAAGGGACCTTATCTGCTTACCTTTGTTTAACAAAGAGAAATAATATGACTACATCCGAGCAGATAAATTACTCAAGAATCGCGGAAGCGATCGATTATATAAGGGCGAATTTCAGAGCGCAGCCCGGTCTTGAAGAGATTGCTGAGAAAGTAAATTTAAGCCCGTTCCACTTCCAGCGACTGTTTACAGACTGGGCGGGAGTGAGCCCCAAAAAATTTCTTCAGTATATCAGTGTCGAATATGCTAAGGGGATATTGAAAGACAAACAAGCCACACTTTTTGACGCGGCTTACCAGGCAGGATTATCCGGCACCGGCCGGCTTCATGATTTGTTTATACAGATCGAAGGTATGACCCCGGGCGAGTATAAAAATGGCGGCGCCGAACTGAACATTAATTACAGCTACGCTGCCAGTCCATTCGGTAATATTCTGGTGGCATCAACACCAAAAGGAATATGCCACATGGCCTTTGCGGAACAAGAACACACCGCATTAACCGACCTGACAAATCGCTTTCAAAATGCAGCTTTTAAACAGCTTCTCGATCCACTACAGCAAAATGCCTTATATCTTTTCACGCACGATTGGAGCAAGCTAAGCCAGATAAAATTACATCTCAAAGGAACAGACTTCCAACTAAAGGTTTGGGAAACTCTATTGAAGATTCCGATGGGAGAGTTAACGAGCTACGGCACTATCGCTGATCAAATCACCCGGCCCAACGCGTCAAGAGCTGTGGGTACCGCGATTGGAAGTAACCCCGTTGCTTTCCTTATTCCCTGTCATAGGGTTATCCAATCAGGGGGTGCGCCCGGAGGATATATGTGGGGCCTTACCAGGAAAAGTGCGATCATCGGTTGGGAAGCAGCAAAATTAAACAAAGCCGGTTAATATGAATTTGAATCAACAAGCCTTATCCGCCCACTGGAATTCGGTGCAGGATGAAATGAATGTGAAGGGTTATTCATTACTTCCGAAATTTATAAGCCCTGAACAATGTGACGATCTGGTTGCTAATTATGAAAATCCTGAAATATACCGGAAAACTGTAGTCATGGAGCGTTATCGCTTTGGACGTGGTGAATATAAGTACTTCGAATATCCTTTGCCTCCGTTAATTCAAGCGCTGCGCGAAACTATTTATACAAAGCTTGCACCAGTTGCAAATCTGTGGATGAAAGTATTGAATATAGAAAGAACCTTCCCTGAAGATCTGAAAGACTTACAAACCGAGTGCAAAAACAATGGCCAGAATAAACCTACACCGTTGATACTGAAATATGGGAAGGGCGGTTTTAATACTATGCATCAGGATCTTTATGGGGATGTGTTTTTCCCGATACAATGCGTTTTGTTCCTTACGGAACCTGATAAAGACTTTACCGGCGGTGAATTTGTTCTTATGCAGCAGATACCCCGCGCACAATCGAAGGCCATTGTTCTAAAACCCAAAAAAGGCGATATGCTTATTTTTACGACAAACTTCCGTCCCGAAAAAGGTCTGCGTGGCTATTATCGCATAAATATGAAACATGGCGTAAGTGAAGTGGCCAGTGGCCAGCGGTACACCCTGGGAATAATATTCCACGATGCACTGAGTTAATATGATTAAGCATAGTGAGATCACAGATTTGGACTTACCCCTGAAAATAAAGAATCAGGAAGTCTGCTTGGGCGGTAACAGCAAGCTGAAAATTTACGGCACCCTTAATTGCAAATCCGGAAAGAGAATGACTCGATCCAACAGGGTATTTTTTAAATTGGAGAAAGAAGCAACAGAGAATGGATATCGGCCTTGCGGGAATTGTATGAGAAGTAAATATTTAATCTGGAAGAATGGATCTGTTTAATCCCGAACCTGTTGTCAACCTGCTGCCTTTCGACGGGGTAGTGAACTACTTCGGCAGAATAATCGAGCCAAAAGCAAATCAGCAATATCTTGAGACGCTGCTTCAAACTATCAAATGGAAAAATGATGAGGCTGTCATCTTCGGCAAGCATATCGTAACTAAAAGAAAAGTTGCATGGTATGGCGAAAATGATTTTGCCTACACTTATTCAAATACCACCAAACAGGCGCTCCCATGGACGAAGGAACTCCTTAAGCTTAAAACACTCGCAGAAAAGCTTAGCAACAGTCGATTCAATTCCTGCCTGCTTAATCTTTACCACGACGGCGACGAGGGTATGTCCTGGCACAGTGACAACGAAAGATCCCTGGGCAAGGACACCGCAATTGCGTCAATCAGCTTTGGTGCTGAAAGAAAGTTCATGTTTAAGCATAAAAAGACCAAACAAACTGTG
>NZ_JBBJNI010000173.1:7234-7981 GCF_037719425.1 Daejeonella sp.
ACTCGAAAATGGCAGCCTGCTCCTAATGAAAGGACCCACACAAACCAACTGGCTTCACTCTCTACCTAAAACTACAAAGGTTAACACTCCGCGAATCAATCTGACATTCCGCAGTTTCCTTAGAGACTAAGAATCCCCACTTTCACACTCCACTCTCAATTCTCCATTCTCCCCTAGCAATCCGAAAAAACTTTCCCTCTGCTTCATTGTAGTCTTTTAAAACACCCGCTATGAAAACAATACAAGATCAGCCCGTTGGAAGGGATGGAAACCTCGTCAGTCCATGGCAAAGCGGAGGGTCAGTCACAGATCAAAAATCCATTCCTGACCCGGCGAAAGTATACGATTGCATTATCGTTGGAGCCGGAATTACGGGCATTACTGCCGCGCTGATCCTTCGGGATTCAGAAAAAGAAGTACTCGTTATCGACGCTCACAATGCCGGTTACGGAACCACTGGCGGAACAAGCGCCCACATAAATACTTTTGCGGATACTACATACAAAGAAACGGAAAGTGCTTTTGGCAAAGAGGGGGCCAGATTATTCGCCGGAGCCGTTAATACAGGATTCGATATCATCAGGAAAAACATTGAAGCTTATAACATCACGTGCGATTTTCAGGAAAAGCCGGGATACGTGTACGCCGAAGACGATGATCAGGTAAAACAGCTTGAAGATCTGTACGAGGGTACTTTGAAAGTGAATGTCCCAATTTCGTATGTCCAAAAGATCCCTGTCCCTATCC
>NZ_JBBJNI010000174.1:0-7948 GCF_037719425.1 Daejeonella sp.
GTGTTTCAGGCGGTAAAGCTATGGCAGGCCCTCAAAGCGCCGGCATTCTTATGGGCAGGAAAGACCTTATTGCTGCAGCACGCTTAAGTGCGCCGCCTAGCGGAGGTAATATTGGCCGCGGGATGAAAGTCAACAAGGAGGAGATACTGGGTATGTATGTTGCTTTAGAGAAATATATAAACCAGGACCATGTAAAAGAGTGGAGGATGTGGGAGGACCGTGTTGCACTTATAACCAATGCAGTGAAACAAGTTGATGGGGTTAGTACAAAAGTAGAAGTGCCGCCGGTGGCTAACCATACTCCCAAAATTACTGTTTCCTGGGACCAGGCTAAGGTAAAAGCAACTCCAAGAGAAATTATGAAAAGACTACAGGACGGCAGTCCATCAATCGAGACGATGGGCGGACGCGATGGAATTGACATTACAGTATTCATGCTTAAACGCGGAGAAGAGAAGATCGTTGCAAAACGTCTTCAGGAAGAGCTGGCGAAAGCAGCGGTTTAATGAGTGGAGAGCCTGCCTGCCGGCAGGCAGGTGGAGAGTGGACAATTTAAAATTGCGAGTGGAATGTTGAGAATGAGTGTCAGAATAATCATAGTAAATTGTAAATGACAAAATCAAAGTTAACTTCGTCGGTACTTATCCTGTTTTCGGCAGCGTTCCTCGCCGGATGTTCGACTAAAACGACTACCGAATCTAAGATTGGCAGTTCGGACAGCCTTTCAGCTGATTTCCGGGTTTTACCTGAAGGCGATACGAGTATTTCTAACCGCAAATTTGAGCAGGTGCCGGCAATTGCCGCCAGTGCAGATGGTAGAGTTCTTTATGTCGCCTGGTATTCAGGGGGCGCGGCGCCGGGCCCGGGCAATTTCGTCACGGTTTCAACCAGCACCGATCATGGTGAAACCTGGGTGAACGACCAGTTAGTGGTTTATCCGAAGTCCGGCTCCACGCGGTTTTTTGACCCTGCCTTATGGAGGGACGATAAAGGGCAGGTGCGTTTATATTACGGATCTGCTAAAGATAGCATGGTGTGGGATGGCTTTGGAGGTGTTAACTCCGTTGATATCGTTATGAATGGCTCTACGATTGATCATTCAAAACCGGTGCGCCTTACGGATGGCGTAATGAGCAATAAACCTATTTATGTCGGGTCTAAGAAACTTACTTTAATGCCGGTTTATATCGATAAAGCCCCCAACAACTCTGATGTAAAATATCCCGCAAGCGGTGCTTTTATCTTTTCAAAAGATCAAAAGGGAGTAAGTTTATATTCTTCTATTACCCTGCCTCATTCAATTCGCATACATGATGAACCTCAATTGGTGGAAATATCCTCATCGGGCGAATTCATGGCTCTGCTGAGAACCACCAAAGGGATCTATTCTGCCAGCAGCTCTGACTACGGGAAGACCTGGTCTGAAGCAAAAGCATTCACTGCTTCCGGTCCAACAACTTCAAGCCGCTTTTATATAGGGAAATTAGCTTCGGGTAATTTACTGCTGGTGTCTAATAACAGCACCACCAGGAATAATATGACCGCGTCCATATCTAAAGACGGGGGTAAAACATGGCCATATCAGTTGCTTCTGGACTCGAGAGAAAATGTATCTTACCCGGACGCAGATCAAACTCCTGATGGTAATATTCACGTGGTATTTGACCGCGACAGGACAGGAGCTAAGGATATTTTATATTTCAGGTTTACAGAGCAGGATGTGCTTAGAGGGAGTGGGGTTGTTTTTAAGTCGCGGGTTAACAAGCCTTAAAATAGTGGTCAGTAATCGGTGATCAGTGATCAGTACCAGCGTACACCGAATACTGATTACTGATTACTGATTACTAATTACTCTTCCAATGAATAAAACCCTCCTCTGCTGTGATTGGGGAACCAGCACTTTCAGGTTACGACTGGTCGGTACCTCCGATTACAAGGTCATTGCGGAACAGCAATCGGCTGAGGGGGTTGCCATTACTTTCAGTTCATGGCAGGCAGAAGGATCTTCTAACCGGTTTGACTTTTATGCTTTTAAATTAAAGTCTGCAATAGACCAACTAGCCCGATCATCAGCCCTCGACCTTTCAAATATTCCGGTAATTGTATCGGGTATGGCATCTTCTTCCATAGGTATGGAGGAAATTCCTTATGCACCTGTTCCTTTTGCGCTGGATGGGAGCGGCGTTTCGTGCAGGATATTCGAGAATTACAATGGGGCAGGCAGTTCACTAACTTTGGTTTCTGGCATAAGGACCCATAACGATGTGATGAGAGGAGAGGAGGCGCAGTTAATCGGACTATTTAATCTTGCCGAGACTTCGGCAATAGACAAGGAAGATGCGTTATTTGTGTTTCCCGGCACTCATTCTAAACATATGCGTGTAGAGCGGAAAAGCATAGTCGGCTTTCAAACGTTTATGACCGGTGAGATATACAATATTCTGTCTGAGCATAGCATCCTAAAGGATTCTATAGGCACGGGGGGAGATTTTGAAAACCCAGGCAATCAAGGGGCTTTTATAAATGGTGTAGAGTCATCAGAGTCTTCAAACCTTTTAAACACATTATTTGCTGTGAGAACTAACCAGCTGTTCTCGAAATTCAGGAAAGAGCAAAATGCTTTTTTCCTAAGCGGCTTGCTTATCGGCACCGAATTGAGGCAGCTCGCTGATGAATCTTATCGCCAGCTGGTGATTTGCAGCGGGAAACATTTATATGGACATTACAGGCTTGCTGCAGAGGCTTTGTGTTTAACAGAAAACATTACATTTATTCAGCCAGAACTGATAGAGAAGGCTACTATTGCTGGCCAGGTCCAAATATTTAAAGCTTTAAATAACTTTTATGAATAGGTCGGGGTTTTCCTGGGATGCATTTCATCGTGTTCCTGTTGTTGGGATAATCAGAGGATTAACGTTCGATGAGATAAAGGAAATATTACCGGTTTACGTCTCCTCCGGTCTAACCACCATTGAGATAACGATGAATACCATTGCTGCAAAGGAGATCATCAGTTACGCTGCGGCTAATTATTCCGGACGGCTTAACGTGGGCGCCGGAACAGTGTGTGATGAAAGGGGGCTTGAGGACGCTCTTTCTGCCGGGGCACAATTCATCGTAACACCAATCCTTAACGACGCAGTTATTAAATCCTGCGTGGATCAAAATGTACCTATATTTCCCGGCGCTTATACACCAACCGAGATCTATCGTGCCTGGGAATTGGGAGCATCCATGGTTAAGGTTTACCCTGCAACTTCGCTGGGTTCAGGCTATATAAAAGATGTTAAGGCTCCCCTGAATCACATCAAGCTTATGCCAACCGGCGGTATCCATAAAGATAACATCGCCGAGTTTATGCAAGCCGGAGCTGATGGTTTAGGTGTAGGAAGTCAGCTGTTTGATAAGAAGCTTATAAAGGATAAAGATTGGAGTGGCCTTGAAGAGCATTTTAGGACGTTCGCGGAGTATTTTAAAAGTTGAGAGTTGAGAGTTGACGGGGACGATTGAGAAGTGATGAGTAGATGGTAATCTGTAAGCAGTAATCAAGTAATCAGTAATCAGTAACAAGTAATCAGTAAACGGCAATAGGTTATTAGTAATCGGGTAATCAGTAATCAAGTAATGGGTTGTATGGCTGGTAATGATGATGAGGAATTTAGTATGAAGGTGCAAGTGTGTAAAAAATGACTTTGGAAGAGAAGTGAATAATGTGATAAACAGGCAGTCAGGCAACATAGCCGGCCCCAATGGTACGTTTGGTGGATACTGAATACCGTTTACTGATTACTGATTACTAAATCGTCCGTACATACTGGACAAATATTTTAAATAAAGTCACTACATACTAAATGGGAAGAAATAACTACCGCTGGATCATCGTAACCTTGCTTTTCACAGGAACAGTGATCAACTATCTTGACAGGCAGGTTATTGGTTTATTAAAGCCTACGCTTGAAGTAGAATTTAGCTGGTCGGAGACAGATTTCGGTACCCTGATGTCTGCATTTTCCTTTGCTTATGCTATAGGCTTGCTTATTTCAGGAAAGTTCATTGATAAAGTTGGGACGAAGGTAGGGTATAGTGTGGCAGTTGTTGTATGGAGCATTGCAGGCATGCTGCATGCTGCGGCAAGATCAGTTACCGGCTTCGGTATTGCAAGGGCTGCGCTCGGCATTGGGGAGGCCGGGAATTTCCCGGCAGCTGTGAAGGCAGTTTCAGAGTGGTTTCCACGTAAAGAGCGTGCTTTAGCTACCGGTATATTTAATTCAGGAACAGCAGTTGGAAGTGTATTGGCGCTGATACTTGTGCCGGTTATCATGCAAAGCTATGGATGGCAGGGCGTTTTTATCATTACGGGTGCCATGGGATTTATTTGGCTGGCTTTCTGGTTTGTTTTGTATGAAATACCCTCACGTCAAAAACGGCTTACGAAGGAAGAGCTTTTATACATTGAAGGCGATAAGGAAGATCAATCCGGTACGCAGGTGGCAAGCAAAAACTCTGCTTCATGGTATAAATTATTTTCTCTGCGACAAACCTGGGCTGTTATAACGGGGAAGCTTTTAATCGACCCTATATTTTGGTTCTTTGGTATCTGGCTGCCTTCGTATTTCTCCGCGGCATTTAATTTAAATTTAAAGGTTATCAGCCCGGAATTGATGACTATTTATGCTGCTACCACTATCGGAAGCATTGCCGGAGGTTATTTTTCTTCGGTGCTTATAAAAAATGGCTGGCCAACCTTGAAGGCGAGAAAGGGTGTTTTGTTATTTGTTGCGGTTCTGGAGCTGATACTTATGATTGCCATTGCCAACTTTGTTACTGATAAATGGGTTGCTGTTGGTTTGATCGCGGTGGCTGTAGCAGTTCATCAGGCATGGGCTACAAACGTGTTTACTATGGCTTCAGATATGTTCCCGAAAGAGGTAGTCAGCTCCGTTGTAGGGATTGCGGGTATGTCAGGCGCTATCGGAGGAATTCTGTTCCCTTTGCTTGTCGGGAAAATACTGGATGTATATAAAGCCGGGGGTAATCTTACCGGCGGCTACAACGTCATATTTACGATATGCGGCGTAACTTATCTTGTAGCGTGGGTAATTATTCATTTGCTAACTAAGAAACCTACTAATATACCAACACTGGCAACCTGATCATTAAACTTAACACTAAGTTTATGAAATCAAACGCATAACAATTATCCATTAAAACTTACAACTTAAAACTTATAACTTATAACGTACAACGTATAACTCAAAAAATACAACGAACATAATGAAAGCTTTCAACATCATCTTCTGTGTTTTATTTATAATATCAGCCGGTCTCCAGTACAATGATCCGGATCCATATTTATGGGTTCCCATTTACTTGTATGGCGCATTTTTTTGCTTCAAGGCTTATCAGGAAAAGTATTATCCTAAAGCATATCTTGCCGGGGTCATAGTTTTCCTGGTGTACGCTGTTTACCTGTTTTTTGATAAAGATGGGGTGCTCAATTGGCTGAATGAGCATCATGCCGAAAACATCGCACACAGTATGAAAGCTTCAGCTCCATGGATCGAGGAAACACGCGAATTTTTTGGACTGCTGATCCTGATAATTGTATTGCTAATTAATTATACCTCGTACAGAAGAAAGAAAAGATTTTGAATTTACTAATCTAATAAATAAAATATTAAGAGCAACGCGATACTCACAGCTATGATGCTGCTGACTTCTCTAAGCCTTTATGCCCAGCAAACTGATGAAAAGCAAAAGAATATGCCACCCATCTGGATTTGCTGAAAAAGGATTTTCCCGGAGTAAATTTTAGTGATATTCAGTGGTTAAAGCTTCATGCTACCGATCTGCAATTCACTCTCCTGGCAGAGAGCTCCAAACTAAAAATTGCAGTTTCCGTTGACCACAATAGCAAATTTGCGGTTAAAATGTTACCGTAAATTTTCCAGATGGTGTAACAAGCTAGTTTAATTTTTGTTTGCGTGATTTTTCGTGGTTATTTTTTTTCTTAACATACTGGTATATAGTTGTTTGCAAAAAAAACATTAGAAATATCACTAATCATCGAAGGACTTTGGTAAATATTTGACAAAATGAAATAATTTGTTTAATTTAGGAATGCCGTATTATTCGTAATGACTTTGTGAGTTTTGCGAAAAATGCAGTGAATAAAAACAAATTATTTAAACCTAACACAAAAAATGTTTTATGATGAAAAAAATTTACAAGCTAGTCGTGTTACTGTTACTTTGTCAAACCTATGTGTTTGCGCAAAATATTAGTGTAACCGGAAAGGTTACTGATTCCGATAACCTGCCTCTTCCTGGCGTAAGCGTGAAGGTGAGTGGATCGTCTCAGGGTACCAGTACAGATGCTAATGGAAATTTTACAATCTCTGTACCTTCAAATGCATCTCTTGTATTGACTTACATTGGATTCGCTTCCCAAACTATCTCTGTTCAAGGCCGGACAAGTCTTAATGTTCGCCTGGAAACTGACGCGAAATTGCTCGAAGGAGTAATTGTTACGGCTTTGGGTATTACTAAAGACCAGAAAGTCTTAAGTTACGCCACCCAAAAAGTCAATACAGAGGATTTTGCAAAAGCAAGAGAATTGAATATTGGTAAATCATTAATTGGCCGTGTGGCAGGTCTTGATGTAGCCGGTACTTCCTCAGGCCTTGGAGGTTCAACTCGTGTTGTATTAAGAGGTGATCGTTCAATCACGGGTAATAATACGGCGTTGATCGTTATTGATGGTGTACCTATGGATAACTCGAACTACAGCCCGGGTACCGGAAACGGTGGACGTGATGGTGGTGATGGTTTATCTAGTGTAAACCCTGATAACGTGGAATCAATCACGGTATTAAGAGGTGCTTCTGCAACTGCCCTTTATGGTTCGCGTGCAGCAAATGGTGCCTTATTGATCAATACCAAAAAAGGAAGTTCTCAAAAAGGAACTGGTGTAAGTTTGAATAGTACCTCCCAATTAGAATCAGCAATGATGCTATATGATTTCCAAAATGAGTATGCTCAGGGAGCTGGAGGAATTTACAACCGTGCACAGGAAGGCTCCTGGGGTCCGAAAATGACTGGTCAATCGGTTCCTTTATGGGGAAATGATCCTGCTGATGCCGGGAAAACTTACAACTTGACTCCTCAGCCAGACAACTACAAAGATTTTTACTCTGTAGGAAATCAATTATCTAATACCCTGGCATTCACTGGTGGAAACGAAAAGGCTCAAACCTACCTCGCCTATACCCGTTCAGATGCAACTGGTATTGTTGATAATAATAAGTTGACTAGAAATATACTTAATTTACGTCTTTCCGGAAAGGTAAGTCCCAAATTATCGTATGATTCAAAAGTTACTTACTTGAAGCAGGATATTGCCAACAGACAATATACAGGTGAGGCCTACCAAAATAACCAACGCCATATCCTTCGTATTCCACGTAACATATCATTGGATCAGGCTCAGAAGTATGATTATATTGATCCTTCTACAGGTAAACTTCGCCAAAACTACTGGAATCCTGGATCAAATGGTGGTGAAAACCCATTCTGGACCAAAAACCGTGTTATCTCTCAAGATAATAGAGATCGTATAAACGCTTTTGGATCATTGACTTATCAGATCACCCCTGCATTAAGCTTTTTAGGTCGTGGTGGTATCGATAAATCCATCGATAATTTCGAAGGAAAATGGTTTAATGATACCTATACCATTGCTGACTTTGGTAATTACTTAACTGAATTCAGAGATGTTGTTGAAACCAATTTTGATTTGATCGGTATATTTAAGAAGAATATACTTGAAGAATTAACAGTAGATGCAACTTTTGGAGCGAGTCTTCAGCATTTAGACAGAAAGTTCCAAAACACCAATGCGGGTGGTCTAAATAGGGATAATTTATTTATTCCATCTAATGGCCGTGCTC
>NZ_JBBJNI010000175.1:0-7946 GCF_037719425.1 Daejeonella sp.
ATAGTTTCCAAAACAATGCATTTGTAGCATTTAAAGCCGGCGGTTGCATCCTGGATATTAATACCGGTTACAAGTCTTACATAAACCGAAGCGAAATAAGACATTAATACCCTGCTCATTGGCCAGTTCACGACATTTACACCTTTGATATACCTGGAGCCAATAGCCAGGTCTGCACCCTCAACGCAAGCCATTTTAAGACGTATAAGGTCAGCAGGATTGTGTGAAAAATCGGCGTCCATTTCAAAGATATACTCGTAACCGCGCTTAAGGACCCATTTGAATCCTTCGATATAAGCGGTGCCTAGTCCAAGTTTCCCCTTTCGCTCAAGAATATGAAGTAAGCCATCATATTCAGTCTGAAGATGTTTTACGATTTCGGCAGTGCCATCCGGTGATCCGTCATCAACGATTAGAACTTGAAAGACATCGGTCATAGAAAACACTTTACGAATAATGTTCTCGATGTTTTCTTTCTCGTTGTAGGTAGGAATTATGACAATACTATCTGACGTCACGAACTAAGGTTTTGAGAGTCGAATATAGTGGTTATCCTTAATACGAGAACGGTTGCGCCGTAACTTTTACTCCTTTATGTGAATGTGATCAGTAATCGATAGTCAGTATAGAGCGATCGGTAACCGATTACCGATTACTGATCACCGATTACTTTTATGCTGTGGCTGTTTTGCCCATAGTTTTCTCAGAGAAGTCTTCTGCACCATGTGTAAGCCTTTTCAATGGTTTTCTAATTGCAATTACCAGTCCTGCTATTACTGTACAGAAAATAGCAATGCCCGTAAAGATCTCCAATTCCCCGGCTGTTTGTGACCATACGCCAACCCAGGCTGCAACGTAGTTCCCAAGGCCTGTTGCCGCAAAATACACACCCATCATGATCGAAGCGTATTTAAGCGGTGCAAGCTTAGTGATGAAGGAAAGTGCCACCGGAGATGCACACAACTCTCCAATAGTATGGAATAGGTAGGCAAGTACTAACCAGTACATTGCTGACGAGCCATTAGCCTGATATTCCATAGAAGCTGCTGACATGAAAAGAAACCCCCAGCCCATGATAAGCACGCCCATCGCGATCTTAAATATGGATGAAGCCTCTTTACCTTTTTGTTTCCAGTTGTACCAGAACGCGGCAACCGGTATTCCTAAGGTTATAATAAAGAACGAATTTACGGACTGGAACCATGTTGCAGGCACAGTGAAGTTTAAAAAGCTAATGACACGGTCGGTTTTCTCAGACGCGTATAGATTCATTAATCCACCTGCTTGTTCGAATGCTCCCCAGAAAACAATAATCATCAGAAAGGAAAGCAGCATTACCATTACCCGGTCCTTTTCGATACTTGTTAACGGTTTGTCCATAACGGCTTGATCTGCCTGCGAAAGAGATTTAGTAGCTTCACCAACTCCCTTTAAGTCTTTACTTCCTAAAATAAAGATGATGAGTCCGATAAGCATTCCCAGACCAGCAAGGCCAAATCCATAATGCCAGCCCATTGTTTCACCAACATATCCGATAATTATCCCGGCAAGGAAAGCTCCAACGTTTATACCAATATAAAAAATGGTGAAGCCTTTATCTCTTCTGTCATCACCTTTTGGATAAAGACCGCCGACCATAGTAGAAATATTAGGTTTTAAACAGCCTACGCCTGCGATGATAAGCCCCAGACCGATGTAAAAGGCCGTTATATTCTGAACAGCAAGAATGCTATGCCCGATTACCAGCAGCACTCCGCCCACAATTACAGCTTTTTTCTGGCCAATATATTTATCAGCAAGAATACCGCCGGGGATCGATGATAAGTAAACTAAAAAAGTGTAGATACCATATAGTTTTAACGCTTCGGTGCTTGTCCATCCATACCCTGGGTTTTCCCCGTTTACCGTTGAAACGAGAAAGAGCACCAAAAGTGCCCTCATTCCGTAATAACTAAACCTTTCCCACATTTCCGTAAGAAAAAGAATGTACAATCCACGCGGATGTCCGAAAAGCTGTTTTTGCTGAATTTCCATATTAAGTTTTAGTAATCTCCGTATGGGGAGCTGTTTATTTGGTTAGCTGCTTCAATACTTCCTATTAAGTTTAAACAGAAGTAAAAAGTTCAATTATAATTAAATTTTGTCTAAAATTGGTGTTTTAACAGATATGCTGATAACTTAATTTTAATTAATGACAGTTCAAACTCCTTTGATCATTAATGATGCCGTTGTATTAGGATTGTTAATGAGTATTTTAGGACTCGTTTTCTGGTCTGCCGAAAGCAAGATCCCTTTTTTCAAAAAATTCTATAATGTCATCCCTCCGATACTACTCTGTTACTTCCTGCCGGGCTTGTTAAACTCGTTTGGGGTAATTTCCGGTGAAACGTCATCTCTATATACAATTTCATCACGGTATTTGTTGCCGGCCAGTTTAGTTTTATTTACACTAAGTCTTGACCTGAAGGAAATATGGAAGTTACGTAAAAAGGCAGGACTAATGTTTTTAACGTCCACGATCAGTATTTTACTGGGCGGACCAATAGCTGTCCTGCTGATCTCCATCTTTGCGCCGGATATAGTGGGAGGTGTGGGACCAGATGCAGTATGGCGTGGCCTCGCTACGGTAGCGGGCACCTGGATAGGAGGAGCGGCTAATCAGGCTGCCATGTTTGAGATTTTTAAACCCAGTGCCGAACTCTTTTCTGCTATGGTTACACTTGATGTAGTGATTTCTTACACCTGGATGGCTCTTTTACTATATGGGGCCACTCAAACTGTTAGAATAAACAAATGGCTCAAGGCCGATGATAGCTCGGTTACAGAGATCAAAGAAAAAATAGAGGCTTACCAGCTTTCAACGATGCGTATCCCATCAACATCTGATATCGTTTTGATCCTTGCTGTAGCTTTCGGAGTAACCGGCCTTGCACACCTTGGCGCTGACAATATCGCTCCCTGGGTTACCTCAAATGCGCCATATTTGAGTAAGTTCAGTTTAACATCCGGCTTTTTCTGGATAGTGATCATCGCAACCACCATAGGTATGTTCTTGTCTTTTACCAAAGTCCGGAACCTGGAAGCTGCAGGAGCATCACGGTTGGGAAGTGTGTTGCTTTATGTCCTGATCACTACGATAGGTATGCAGATGAACATCATGGCTATTTTCTCAAACCCGGGAATCCTGCTTGTAGGTGTTGTCTGGATGATGATCCACGCAATTATCGTTATCATTGTAGCCAAGCTGACAAAAACCCCATTTTTCTTCCTCGCAGTAAGCAGTATGTCTAACATCGGCGGACCAGCATCTGCACCTGTTGTGGCAAGCGCATTTCACCCTTCACTAGCGCCAGTAGGAGTACTGCTGGCAGTTTTTGGATATGTTGTGGGAACTTATGGGGCTTATATTTGTGGGTTGCTAATGCAAGCGGTCGCACCATAGTGATAAAATACTTCGCGCCCTCCGGTTTACTCATCCACATACCCAGCACTCCCTTTCTGCAGCCGCTATCAGTATGGATGACTAAGTAATTGCATTTGTTGCTCACCCTTCCATGACGAATTCGAACTGGGTACCATCCATCCATCAATTCATGGGTCAAATAGATGGGGTCCAGCAGCCTGGACTATCCTTCTGCAATGCGATCCGGAACGTGGCAGGTAACGGTAGCAACGGTGTTCTCTAAACTTCCTCTACACATCTTCTGGACCTGTGCCTTAATATCCCGGTGTCCATCCCAGGCGGGTCTAAAATATTCGAAGATTCGATGAATTATTGGTTATAAAAAATAGTCATAAATAGTGCATGACAGTACATGACGGTTGAATATTGTATGTTATTTAGATTTATCAAATGGCGTTAATCTTATAGACGCCCGGCGATTGGCTCGGAAACTCATTCGATCAGAAAGTCTATAAATTATCAATCGGTGACGATCGAGATTGGATTACAAAATTAAATTGAAGACGTATTAAAATAATAATAATGAACACGAAAATTTATTTTAGAACAGGGCAACTAGCTTTCTTATTAATGGCGGGAATGCTTAGCAATTGAGCGAAAATACTTTACGAAAACTCGAAAAAATTATTAGAGCTTTAACTCTTCTCAATAAATCTGCTTTAGGCAATGATTCTTAAAATAATTTGAATAATGAAAACAACAATTCTTAAAATAAAAAAGATAACGACCCTGATTGCAATGCTAATCTTGTTCTTTAATTCAGTACAAGCCCAGCGCGAGGGAGGATGGTACACAGAAGGTACAGATTTCGCTCCTGTTCAACGGATTCGTATTACTTTGACAAATCCTTTATCCATTCCGCTGAACGATTATCCTGTGATTGTTAATAGGAGCCAGTTGCCATTTCAAAATATTCCCGAACGCTGGATTGCGGTCGTTGATCCGAAGCTTCCGTCAAAGAAAGAGCCATCACCAGAAGAATTAAAAGCTAGAAGCGGATACCTGCGGCGAATGGAAACTAACGGACATTATCTCGATGTCCAGGTGGATGATCTTGATAAGAATGGCATATGGGATGAGATGTTTTTCCTTGCGAATCTCGCACCTAAAGAAAGCAGGAATTATTATATATATATCGGAAAGTACGAAAGAGGAACTACCAGACAGCTGGTGCATGGTGCGATATCATCTCAAGGACGGCATTTGGTACCGTTCATTGAATCTGAGGACATTGGCTGGAAGCTATGGTATCCGCATGACCTAGATCTTCATGGCAAAAGAGAGCCTATGCTAACCCTTTATTATGAATATTCTACTGCCACTTCCGGTTACTTTTTACCAGCAGAATATGGCTCTGATATAATGACGGTAGCACAGACTTTTGGCGCCGGAGGAATGTGCCTTTTCGAAAATTCAAAGGATCCCGCAAGTATTGTTCGTGCATTCCATTCCCCGAACAAGGATAAAGGGCCTTTTAACGACAGCCGCTTTTCGTATGATGTAGTATATAACGGACCATTACGCAGTATGATAAAAGTAACTACAACGAACTGGAACTCGGGTCGGGGATTTTACGAACTTGAACAATACTATTCGGTGGTGGCTCGCAAAAGCTGGTGCAAAGTCGAGGTAAAATTTAATACATTCCTGCCGCCCGGCTCTGATGCCCATTTTGGAGCTGGAATTCGGCGGCTTACTAATGAGTATACATCCGTTATTAAAAAAGGCATCACTATCTCCATGGGAAAAAATATTGAAGCCAGAATCCCGGATGAAGATATCGGTGGCGAAGCTTTGATGGTACCCTGGCAAGGACTTGGCCTGGTCGTTAAGGAAAAATTAAAACCTGAATATTTAAAAATTGACAGCTATGGAGGGAATCACCTGTTAAAGTTGCCGACGACGCCAAATTTGACCTATGAGTATCTTGTATTTGCCGGATGGAGCTTTGGAAAGGTAAATAATAATGAAGCTGCTTTCGTGAAATATGTGGAATCCGAAGCTCTCAAATACAACAATCCACTAGTTATTGAAATCGGGCACCTTGAATCAAAAGTGAATAACTAATTAGGCAATAACTGTTAGCCAATGTATAAGATTATATTTATTTTTCTTCTTTTTGCTCTCTCGACGTCAATGAATGTTGTAAATGGTCAGGAGTCCGATATTAAAGTTCCTTATTTACTTCACGATGATTTCGAAACAGGCGAACTGTTTGGTTGGGAACCGTATCCTTATGCACAAGACATCGGAAGCCACAGACTTTTCTATGCTCAAAAATCGCCAAGTTTCAATGGAAGCAAGTATTCACTTGCCACCCTGTATCCTGCGAATGATGCTGTCGAACTCTATAACGGTTTTACCAAGCGCCTCAATTTTTGGACATCGCCAGATTCGAGGGTACGATTTGCAGTTTATTTTCAGGGTGACCGTAGCCCGGAAACACTCGAGCTTTCTTTAGGGTCCTTCGACGGTAAAAGATACCTGCATACAATCCTAAAGCCGCAGCCTAATGAATGGATAGAAATCGACATTCCTCTTAAAGACTTTCAAACAATGGGACAATCACTTAATGCAAATGAACATATACAGGTGGTCACCATTAAAGCCAATTATTCTTCTGTTTACTGGCTGAATACATACACGATCTTTCTGGACGACTTTCGTATTAACGGAGTTAGAGATCGCCGTTTTACTACCAGCGAACCAGTGTCCACCTATTTTGAAATGTTTGATTCAGCAATTTTAAATAAACATTTCTTCTACGGGGATGACATTGGTTTGCAAGCAGCTATAGAGGGTGATTTTGACCTAAGCAAGGTCACGGGTTCGCTTGTTGATAGTCGGGGCCGCACTGTAAGAAACAATATTCCATTTACTCGTCAGGCCGACAAGTGGATTAACAAATCGATTTACAAATTGGGTCCTCAGGATCCGCGCGGACAATGGGAGATCAAAATGAGCGGTCAGGACCATAAGGGTAACAGTATGCAGACCATTTTCACCTTTCTAGTGCCCGGAAATCAGATAACAAGTTATCCTCGCCTATTTTTCTCTGCGGATGAGGTAAGGAAAAGATTAGCAAATGAAAAATCATCGGTCGCGAAACGTATTTATGAGCTTGCTAAAGCTAACGTCGCTTTCATGAAGGTTGATGTTAATGCTATACAGGAAGGAAAAGACAGAACCGCAGAAAATCTTGTTGGAGGCCCGTACGCCAAAAATACTGTGGGTTTTAATGCCTTTGGAGAATGGATTAATCCTAATGATGCATTGGCCGATGTGATTAGTCAGGGCAGTCTTCACTACGCATTCACAGGCGATCCGAACTCCGGAGAAAAGGCCAAGCAAGCTTTGCTAAAGCTTTCATCCTTTTCTAAATGGAACAATGAATGGATGATTCAACGAAAATTTTGGAGCTATTATCCTGTAGGTTATTTGGTTACGTCAGTGGCTTATGGTTACGACATGCTTCACAATTTACTAACAGAAAAGGAAAAAAAGTTAGTACGGAATGCGTTGATGGAGAAAGGACTTAAACATTTTCACAGAGATATGGTGGAAATGAACAGGATGCCATCAAATAATTCTAACCACATTGCCGTGCTAGTATCCGGTGCAGTGCTGGCTGCAACCGTTATGTATGGTGAGGAACCCGATAACCCGTATGTGGAACCTTATCTTTCCGGTATTTTAATTAAAGCTAAAACTTTCATGGATCGTACCTATTATTCGGATGGAAGTTACGGCGAGCCAAAAAGTGGATATATGAATATGGCAAGCAGAGCCATGGTTGAATTATTTGCTACTGTAGAAAGGAACTTTGGTATTGATTATTCAACAACGACAAATGTGAAAGATTTTTATAAATACCCGCTTCATGCAATTCATTCAAACGGTACCTTCCAGGATTTTGGCGATGGCAACAGTAGTTTTAAAGGCTTCAACGAAATTCATTCAGAATGGTTCGTACATCGCACGGGAAATCCGTTTCTTTATCAATACATTAAGCCATATTGGGAAGCGGGCAACGGCGGATTTATGGGCTACCTCTGGTTTCGCGATAATATTATTCCCGCCCCCCGCGAAACACTTCCAAGTTCGAAAATATTCAGTGCTTCAGGCATGGTGATGCGTTCCGGATGGGATGATGAATCCAGCATAATCAGTACGAGAGTTGGACCTAATTCGAACCACTACCACTACGATCAGGGCAGTTTCCAGATCATGACAAACGGCGAAGCTTTGTTAAGCGACCCTGGAGCTGGCGGGTATTATGCGAATCTTGAATATCTCGCTTACAACGTTCAGGCAATTGCACACAACGTTATGTTAGTCGATCACGATCCCGAAAGTCAGGCGCCCGCACACTACGATAACGGTATTGCGTCGTTGCGGGACTGGCCACGGGTTTTACATTCTTTTACGGGTAAGAATAATGATGCTCTGGAAAGTGACTTGGCAACGGTTTATAAAGGAAAGC
>NZ_JBBJNI010000176.1:0-5194 GCF_037719425.1 Daejeonella sp.
CTATATCGGATTTATCCTAGGTTCTTTATTCTGTGGGTTAACGACCTCGTATGAGATGCTTCTGGCTGCCAGGATCTTCACCGGTCTTTTCGGCGGGGTTATAGGCTCTATTTCTATGGCTATTGTAACGGATCTCTTCCCTATCGAAAGAAGAGGGAGGGTAATGGGTTTTATGCAAATGGGTTTTGGTGCGAGCCAGGTACTTGGTATTCCGATAAGCCTTTATATCGCGAATGTCTGGGGATGGCAATCGCCATTTTTAATGATCGTCGTTCTGGCGACTATCATCTGGCTGGCGATCATATTCAAGCTTCAGCCTATTAATAAGCATTTGGCTCTTCAAACGGACCGAAGTGCATTCAGCCATCTGTCGCATACGGTAGCTAAAAAGAATTACCGGATCGGGTTTTTAGCTACAGCCTTTTTATCACTGGGCGGTTTTATGATGATGCCGTGGGGGAGCGCTTTTGCTATCAATAACCTGGGTGTTACTGAACGTCAGCTTCCGCTCCTGTTTATGTTTTCAGGGGTATGTTCCCTGATCATCATGCCAATAGCAGGGAAATTGAGCGACCGGTACGATAAATTTAAGCTGTTTACTATTGCTTCTGTTTGGCTGAGCATCGTGGTGATCATTTACACCAATATGGGGCTTACTGCTTTCTGGCTGGTTCTTGTGATGAACATAGGCTTCATGATCGGAATAATGAGCCGCATGGTTCCAGCAATTGCCCTTTCATCAGCTCTCCCTGAAAAGGAGGATAGGGGAGCATTCATGGGAATAAATGCCTCACTTCAGCAGATAGCAGGAGGTGCAGCAGCAGCGGTGGGCGGATTGATTGTAGTGCAGCAGGATAAGTTTAGTCCGCTGGAGCATTATGATACTTTGGGGTACGTCATCGTCATTCTTTCGGGGATATCTATTTTTCTATTGTATAGGGTTAGTAATCTGGTTAGGAGTGCTAAAGTTGACACTTGAAAACTAAAAACTGAATTTGCCCCGAAGGAATCCTTACTGGAAGAGTGATCTGGCGCGTGGCAAGGAGCTCAAAGCCCACAACTCATTACTGACATCTATTAAAAAGAATTTCCGTAATTTGCAGATTAGTAAAAAGTACTTATTAGTCTATGCTTTCAAAAAAGACACGCTATGCCTTAAAGGCCCTAGTTGTATTAGGGAAGAATTTTGGTCAGGCGCCATTGCAGATCTCAAGAATAGCATCTGAAGAGAATATCCCTAAAAAATTCCTGGAACAGATCCTCCTCGACCTAAGGAATGCCGGCTTGCTTTTCAGTAAAAAAGGCGCAGGCGGCGGATATGGATTGGTGAAAGATCCCTCAGAGATTTACCTGGTTCAGGTGTTAAGGCTTACGGGAGGCCCGGTCGCTCTCTTACCTTGCGTCAGCCTTAATTTCTATCAAAAGTGTGATGAATGTATCAACGAAGGGACGTGCGGAGTTAGGGATGTTTTCCTTGATGTACGGAATGCCACCCTAAAAGTTCTGAGCGAAACTAGTATCGCCGATATCATATCAAGGGAGAGTAAATTGGTTATTAATATAGGTTTGTAAAAAAATTCAACAATAGACTACTATTTCTATATACTTTGTATTATATTTGGCAAATGAAATTTAAACACGCCTATATATTCACTGCTGTAACGACGAAGTGTTGTTATATGGGATGTTTGATTTGATAATTGAAGAAGATTGGATTTAGAATAAATAATATATGTAAACCTCTTCAACCCCGGTAGAAGAGGTTTTTTTACAAAAAGTAATGGAAAGTTTCAGAACAGAATTAGAAAATCCAATCGTTGAGAAGGATATAATAGATTTAGAAAGAAAGATCAGGGAATTTCGTGAAGGTAAGATACATGATGAGAAATTCCGCAGCCTGCGATTAGCGCGTGGAATTTATGGACAACGACAGCCGGGCGTTCAAATGATTCGTATAAAACTGCCTTTTGGTAAAGTAACTTTCAAACAAATCCTCAAGATTGCAGATATATCTGACGAGTATGCAAGCAGCAACCTGCATTTAACTACCCGGCAGGATATTCAGATACATTATGTGAGCCTTGACCGTACCCCAGAACTATGGTCGAAGCTTGAGCAGGATGATATAACACTTCGCGAGGCTTGTGGTAATACGGTAAGAAACGTGACAGCATCTCCTTCCGCGGGAATCGATCCAAGCGAGCCTTTTGATGTAGCCCCATATGCTCACGCAACCTTCAAGTATTTTTTAAGAAACCCGATCTGCCAGGAAATGGGCAGGAAGTTTAAAATAGCTTTCTCGTCAAGTGATGCGGATACGGCGTTTACATACATACATGATCTTGGATTCATCCCTAAAGTTGTTATAAAAGATGGGGAGGAAGTTCGTGGTTTTAAAGTACTATTTGGCGGGGGCTTAGGTGCTCAGCCGGCTATTGCTCATGCAATTAATGATTTTCTTCACGAAGACGAGCTTATTCCATATATAGAAAGCACCTTACGTGTGTTCGACAGGTATGGCGAACGTAATAACCGGAATAAAGCAAGAATGAAGTTTCTTGTTGCTAAGCTGGGGCTTGAAGAATTGCTTCGGTTAATTGAAGAAGAAAAAACTGCTAATAAGGTTAAGAAATTTGCGATTGACCGGGAGACGATCCAGCTTCCCGAGATCCCTGAAGCGCAGGCTTTTCCGGAGATCCTCATTTCTGATCAGTTGCATTATGACAATTGGTTGAAGACTAATGTTTTCGAACAGAAACAAGAGGGTTTTTACGGAGTTTACATCAAAGTAACGACAGGAGATATATCTACGGCTAAAGCAAGAATATTTGTTGATGCGATCCGCGGCCTTGTTGCTGACGAGATCAGGATCACAATTAATCAGGGTTTGCTTCTTAAGTTTGTCAGAAAGGAAGCGCTTCCACTGCTCTTCGAACGGTTGAAAGAACTTGACTTTGCAAAACCGGGATTTGATAGCGTTGCAGATGTTACTACTTGTCCGGGAACAGATACCTGTAACCTGGGAATTTCGAACAGCACTGAGCTGGCGCGGGTCCTTGAAGACCTCATTGAAGAGGAGTACGAAGAGCTTACGGATAACCAGGATATTAAAATAAAGATAAGCGGCTGTATGAACAGCTGTGGCCAGCACGGGCTTGCCCAAATAGGCTTCCATGGCAGTTCGCTGAAAGCTGCTGGTAAAGTAGTGCCATCAGCCCAGGTTCTGTTGGGTGGGGGTACATTAGGCGACGGCTTAGGACGTGCGGCAGAAAAGATTATTAAGGTGCCTTCTAAGAGGACTAAGGATGTAGTTCGGGTAGTTCTTGACAACTACAGTCAGAATAAGATCGGTGATGAGCTTTTCAATGACTTTTACGACAGGCTTGGCAAGGATCACTTTTATCAGCTGCTAAAGCCGATTGCAGATCTTACCACCCTTACGCCTGATGAATTTGTGGATTGGGGCCACGAAGAAGCCTTCGTTACAGCAATTGGTGTAGGCGAATGTGCCGGTGTCGTAATCGACCTTGTTTCAACACTTGTTCTCGAGGCCGAGGAGAAATTACAATGGTCGATTTCCTCGTATGAGAACCGGGCTTATTCAGATTCGATTTACCATGCTTACAGTGTATTCATCAGCGGTGCAAAAGCACTATTGCTGGATAAGGGAATTAATAGCAGCACACAAACCGGGATCATGCGTGATTTCGATGAACAATACAGAGAAAGCCAGATCCTTGAGGGTATCGATAGCTTCACAGAGCTGGCATTACAAATTAACAAAAACGAACCGACAGCGGAGTTTGCACAGACTTACCTGGCATCTACTGTCGATTTCGTGAACAGAATTAAGGTAGCAAAGGAGGCAGTTCAATTATGATAATTTCCAAAACAAAAAAAGAGGTAAAAGAGCCAAGAATTACGTTGGTTGGCGCTGGCCCCGGAGATGCGGAACTGATTACTTTAAAAGGTGTTCGGATCCTTAAATCTGCTGATGTCGTTTTGTACGATGCCCTCGTTAATAACGAGCTGCTTGATTTCGCACCTGAGCATGCGATTAAAGTGTATGTAGGTAAGCGTTCGGGCGATCATTCCTATTCGCAACAGGCTGTTAATAAGCTAATGATTGATTATGCCCTGAATTATGGCCATGTGGTCCGTTTGAAAGGCGGTGATCCGTTTGTGTTCGGCCGCGGGTTCGAAGAGCTTGAGATTGCTGCATCTTACAGCATCCCTGCTGAGGTAGTGCCGGGTATTTCCTCAAGTATTTCAGTCCCTGCCTTGCAGGGAATTCCTGTGACACACCGCGGTACAAGCGAAAGTTTTTGGGTAATTACCGGCACCACTACAAATGGCGAGGTTTCTAAAGACCTTTATGCAGCTGCAAAAACAGATGCAACCGTTGTGGTATTAATGGGTGTTAAAAAGCTAAAAGAGATAGCTGCAATATTCGAAGCAGAAGGAAAAGGAAGATTACCGGTAGCGGTTATCCAGAATGGATCAATGGAAAATGAAAAAATTGTTGTAGGCACTGTGGCTACAATAACTGAAGCTGCCGCTGATCAGAAAATTGGCGCTCCTGCGCTGATTGTATTTGGTGAAGTTGTTGGCTTGCATGCGCTGTATCAGCCAATCAAGGCATTTTATGAGTGTTCTGAATAACCAAAATACTGATACCATTAAAGTTACGACTGGCAACCAGTTGTTTCCGGTGTTCCTTAAGCTTAACGAGCTTAAGGTTCTGCTTGTTGGCGCCGGAAATGTTGGATTGGAAAAGCTTACGGCCCTGCTTTCAAACAGTCCTGAAACACAAATTACAATTGTTGCGGAGAAATTCTTGCCGGAAGTGATAGATCTTGCCGGTCAGTATTCTCAGGTAAAAACAAATTACAGAAAGTTCGAACCATCCGATCTGGAAGACCAGGATCTGGTAGTGATTGCTACCGGCGACAACGTTCTGAATGCCGAGATAAGGGCTTATGCACGTGAACGGCACCTGCTGATCAATGTAGCAGATAAGCCCGAATTATGTGACTTCTATCTGGGATCGATCGTGAAAAAAGGAGACCTGAAGATCGGAATCTCAACAAATGGGAAGTCGCCAACAATAGCTAAACGCCTGAAAGAAGTTTTTCAGGATAATCTGCCGGATGAACTTGATATCAGCCTGCAACAGATGAACCAGTTAAGGAAC
>NZ_JBBJNI010000176.1:5204-6052 GCF_037719425.1 Daejeonella sp.
CGCATAAAGTAACGGAACTGAATAAAGCTACAGCCGTTTTGATCACACCGATAGCAGAGCAGGAAGCCAGCCGGAGAATGAGATGGGTGTTATGGGGTGCAGGTTTCCTGGGGCTCGCATTGATCGTATCCTTATTCTGGTTTAACGACCCCGCTTTCAGAGAGTACCTGCAGGGCGTTCACCCAACATTCTATTACTTCCTGATCGCAGGCTTTATTTTCGCCATGATTGATGGTGCAATAGGTATGTCATACGGAGTTACTTCTACTACTTTTTCTTTGTCGATGGGCATTCCACCGGCTTCGGCAAGTACAGCGGTTCATGTGTCTGAAATACTTAGTAACGGTATTGCCGGCTGGATGCATTTCCGGATGAAAAATGTGAATATGCGCTTGTTCTGGCTATTGATGATACCGGGGGTTATTGGAGCCATGATTGGAGCATTTTTGCTGACTAATCTTGAAGAATACAATCATATTACTAAGCCGATAGTTTCATTTTATACGCTGATATTGGGTGTTGTGATCCTTTCAAAAGCCTTTAAAGTTAACCGGAAGCGGGTAGGAGCGAAAATAAAAAACATCAGGTTCCTTGGTTTTGGGGGCGGTTTTGTGGATGCGGTCGGCGGCGGTGGCTGGGGTTCTATCGTTCTGTCGTCGCTCATTGCAGGAGGAAGAAATGCACGGTATTCGCTGGGAACTGTTAAATTAAGCCGCTTTTTCATTGCCCTAATGAGCTCACTGACGTTTCTGACATTACTTAACGATGTGTATTGGGAGGCAATTCTGGGATTAGTTATAGGAAGTGCCATTGCATCGCCGATTGCAGCAAAATTGTCCAGCAAGATC
>NZ_JBBJNI010000176.1:6062-7794 GCF_037719425.1 Daejeonella sp.
TCTCGGTTAAAGCCATAATGATGGCTGTGGGAGTAATTGTTATACTAGTCAGCCTCAAAACGATCATTACGACCTTCATTAATTTTATATAAATAAGTATTTTTGCCGAAATCTCAATAATATGAAGGAATCATCCAAACTCATCCGTACCCAAACCCCGAGATCATCTCAAAGGGAGCATTCTGTGCCATTGTATCTTACATCAAGCTTTATGTTTGACGATGCCGAGCATGGGAGGGCTATGTTTACGGAAGAGGTTGAAGGCAATATCTATTCACGTTATTCAAACCCGAATACAACAGAGTTCATCCAGAAGGTTTGCGATGCGGAAGGTGCCGAAGATGGACTGGCTTTTTCTTCTGGTATGGCGGCCGTTTTTGCGTCCTTTGCGGGATTGTTAAAAAGCGGCGACCACATCGTAGCTTTCCGTTCAATATTTGGCTCAACACATCAGCTGTTTACGCAGCTTTTGCCGAGATGGGGCATCACAACAACATATGTTGATGCTTCAAGCCCTGAAGAGTTTGAAAAAGCTTTACGTCCTGAAACGAAAATGGTGTTTTTAGAAACCCCATCAAATCCGGGACTGGAGCTGGTGGATCTTGAATGGCTTGGCGCTTTGAAAAAGAAGCACAAATTTATTCTCAATGTAGACAATTGTTTCGCAACCCCATATCTGCAAAAGCCAATTCGATACGGCGCTGATCTTGTAAGCCATTCATCTACAAAATATATGGATGGACAGGGTCGCGTTTTAGGAGGTGTTGTAGTTGGCCGCAAAGATCTTATCAAGGAAATGATGTTCTTCATCAGGCATACTGGTCCGGCTATGTCGGCATTTAATGCATGGGTGTTTTCCAAGAGCCTCGAAACTTTGCCGGTTCGTATGGACAGGCATTGCAGCAACGCGCTTAAAGTAGCGGAAGCTTTGGAGAAACATGCCGAAGTGGAAGTGGTAAGATATCCGTTCCTTCCTTCTCACCCACAGCATGATCTTGCAAAGCGTCAGATGAAGCAGGGCGGAGGGGTAGTGACTTTTATTATTAAGGGGGGAATGGAACGCGCAATGAGGTTTATGGATGCTCTGGAGATGATTAGTTTATCTTCTAACCTGGGAGATACACGGACAATTGCAACCCATCCGATGTCTACGACTCATTCTAAACTAACGGATGATGAGCGTGCCCAGATCGGTATCTTTCCGGGAAGTATCAGGGTTTCAGTAGGCCTCGAAGATGCGGAAGATATTATCGCGGATCTTATAAAGGCTTTAGATAGTTCAAAGTAATTTGTTAAAATGAATACGCAGAATTTACTTCAGGAAATAAAGGGTTTAGGGATCATTGACTCACTGAAATATATTGCTGATAAATATCCCGGGCAGGTGGTATTCTCGACCAGCTTTGGATGGGAAGACCAGGTAATATCGCATATCATATTCAAGAATGACCTGCCTATAAAAGTGTTTACACTCGAAACAGGGCGTTTATTTCCTGAAACTTATTATGTGTGGAACCGGACGCTTGAAATGTATGGAAAGCAGGTCCATGCGTACTATCCGAATACCCATGCAGTAGAGAATATGATCAGCACCAAGGGGCCAAGCAGCTTTTATGAATCAGTAGAGAACCGTAAAGAATGCTGCGGGATCCGTAAAGTTGAGCCGTTGAAGCGTGCTCTTGCCGGGAATTCGGTTTGGATAACAGGTATTAGAGCTGACCAGTCTATGAAC
>NZ_JBBJNI010000177.1:0-7789 GCF_037719425.1 Daejeonella sp.
TTGAGTGGTTAAAGAATCTCTCGCACGTGGCGTTCGGCCGTATGGACAAACGTTATGAGGAGAATGCGAATCTCAACCTGGTTAATACCATTGAAAAATCAACTGGCGTTACCCTTGATGCTGCCCAAAGAAGTATGATCATCAAAGGTGCATCGGAACTTGAGCTTGTTAATTCAGGTCTGGAAGATACCATGATCCGCTCATATCATGAGATCCGCGAGATCAAGATGGAAAACTCAAGAATTGACAGTCTTCGTACTGCAGCGTTTGTTAGCTCGATTAACAAAGTGGCAGTTTCTTATATGAATATGGGAATCTGGCCGTAAGGAGTTTTACGTGATACGTTTTACGTTATAAGTTGTAAGAGTCTGTCTTCGTCTCGTGTTGACCTGTATGCGAGCGTTTAGAAACCTATAACGTATCACTTACAACGTACAACTATTTAGATTGATTCTAATATAGAAACATTGTTGTTAGAATTACCTCAAAAGTCTAGCATTTAGTACTTTTGCGGTGGCAATAGCCGTTAAGGTTCTAATATTCACAAACATGAAGAAAAGCTCTATCGCAGGTATGATCATAATAGCAATCGCTATTTGTGTCATCATCAGCACATATGCGGATTCAAGTACTTACGGTTCGTTTACTGACGCACGTCAAACGGCATCGGAACTGCATGTGGTAGGCCAGCTGAATAAAGAAAAAGAACTTTTTTACAACCCTGTACAGGATGCGAATTATTTTTCATTTTATCTGAAAGATAACGATGGTAAGGAATGTAAAGTAGTCTTTGGCGGGTCTAAACCACAGGATTTTGAGCGTTCGGAGCAAATTGTTCTTACCGGAAAGATGGTCGGTGACGAATTTCATGCTTCCAAAATCCTGATGAAATGCCCCTCTAAATACACGGAAGACGAGGTAGAAGTTATAGAAGTAACTGCTACAACCGCAAAAATTTAAATCTTAATGGATATACAATTCATTGGGGAAAACCTTCTTCCTGGCAAGCTTGGTCAATTCTTCATCATCCTGTCGTTCTGCTCAGCACTGCTGGCAACTATAAGCTACTATTTTGCAACAGTTAGCTCTCATGGCGATAAATTTCAGAAAGAGTCAGCTGCTGGCTGGCAAAAGATTGCGAGAACTGCTTTTAGCTTAAACTTACTTTCTGTAGTTGGTATTGGTTCCTGCTTATTTTACATCATTTATAACCATCTTTTTGAGTACCATTATGCCTATTTCCACTCATCCAAAACCCTACCGGTTTATTATATAATTTCTTCTTTCTGGGAAGGTCAGGAAGGTAGCTTTTGGTTGTGGACCTTCTGGCAAGGTGTGTTAGGGTCGGTAATTGTATTAAGAAGTAAAACCTGGGAAAATTCGGTCATGACGACCGTGATGCTGTCTCAGGCCTTTATAGCGTCGATGCTCGTGGGAGTTGAATTGTTTGATGAAAGAATTGGAAGTTCGCCATTTGTTCTACTTCGGGACGCAGTTGCCGGTCCAATTTTTTCAAGACCAGATTACCTGACACTCATCACAGACGGGAGAGGGCTAAATCCTCTATTGCAAAACTATTGGATGGTAATTCATCCGCCAACTTTATTCCTGGGTTTTGCTTCCATGATAGTTCCTTTTGCTTACGGTATCGCTGGCCTATGGGAAAAGCGTTATAGCGAGTGGATAAAACCAGCATTACCCTGGTCACTTTTTGCTGTGATGATCCTGGGTACAGGTATCGTCATGGGCTCTTTCTGGGCTTACGAAGCACTGAATTTTGGCGGTTTCTGGGCATGGGACCCGGTCGAAAATGCTTCAATTATTCCTTGGTTGACACTTATCGCGGCCGTCCACGTATTGATCGCATATAAAAATTCAGGTCATTCATATTTTACGGCTACATTTTTAGTTCTTATTAGCTTTGTCCTTGTTCTTTATGCTTCATTTCTCACAAGAAGCGGTATTTTGGGCGAAACTTCAGTACATGCTTTTACTGATCTCGGGATGTTTTGGCACCTCGTTTCTTATGTGGCAGTATTCTTCATTTTGATGATAGCTCTACTGGTAATCCGCTGGAAGGAATTGCCGATCACAAAGAAAGATGAGGAGACTTATTCCAGGGAATTCTGGTTATTTATTGGCGCCCTGGTGTTATCAGTCGCATGTATTCAGATTCTTGCAACTACATCGGTGCCTGTGTTCAACGCGATTTTTGGCTCTGAGATAGCTCCGCCCCCTAATGTGATCCAGCATTATAACAAATGGCAGGTTCCTTTTGCGGTAGTGATTGCATTTATATCGGCTTTCTCCCAATATCTAAAATATAAAAAGACAGACGCGAAGAAATTTTTTATTAGTATTACGATATCGTTAGTGTTGTCACTTTTCATAACTGCTGCAGCAGTATATATCACGAAAGTGTACACAAACTTTATGTATATAATCCTGACGTATGCCGCTGTATTTTCTATCCTTGCCAACGCGAAGATCCTTGGAGGTGCATTCAAGGGTAAGTGGCGGCTTGCAGGCTCGGCAGTGGCACACATTGGGTTTGCATTCCTCCTCGTGGGCGCCCTGATAGCTGCTGCCACGAATAACATTATTTCTGTCAATGATACAGGCATTGGCTTTGGAGATGAATTTGCGAAAAGTAATAATCCCCGTGAGAATGTAATTCTTTATAAAGATGAACCTATTAAAATGGACAGGTACACGGTGACTTACAAGGGAGATTCTACCGAAGGTGTTAACACTTATTATCGCATTAATTATCAGGTTATTGACACAGTCAGCGGGAAGGTTAAGGAGAATTTTGATCTGTATCCTAACGCGCAGCAAAATGCCAAAATGAAGCAGATCATTGCCTCTCCGGACACGCGTCATTATTTGTTCCATGATATTTATACACACGTCAGCAGTGTGCCTCTTAAAGAGGAAGATCATGAGGACCACGAAGGCCATTCGGATGAAGAGAATTATGAAAAGCCAGTTAATCACGAAGTTAACGTTGGTGATACTGTTCGTTTTCGAGATGGATTTATAACTGTTAAGGGTATAAACCGTGAAGCTAAAATTCAGAACATCCCGGTTACAGCTCAGGATATTGCTATCGGCATGCAGCTGGAAGTTAATTCGAATGGCAAGACCTATAATTCTGAACCGGTTTACCTGTTGAAAGATGGGTCTAAATTTGATTTTGGAAAGACGGTGGATGAGGCTGGGTTGAAACTACGCTTTACTAATGTTTATCCTGATAAAGATAAGCTTGAGCTGATGGTCTATCAAAAACCAAAAGCCGAAAAAAGCTGGGTTGTATTAAAGGCAATTGAATTTCCGTATATAAATTTCTTTTGGGGTGGAACCATCATCATGATTATCGGCTTCCTTCTATCTATTTTCAGAAGAAATAAGGAGTTAAAAGGAGCCTGATGAATATCGTTTTATTAGGAAGTGGAAACGTAGCTACACATTTAGGCCGTGCCTTTAAAATGGCCGGACAAACTATTGTTCAGGTTTGGAGCCGCGATGTAGAGCACGCCAGAGAATTGGCGGATACACTCGCTTCTGAGGCGATCTCTGACATGGATGATATAAACCGAACGGCAGATCTGTATATCATCGCTGTAAAGGATAATGCCATCAGAGAGTTAGCTTTAACGCTCAACATAGGCGACAAACTAATAGTTCATACCTCTGGCTCAACCTCTCTTCAAGCTTTAGACGGCGTGTCCGGTCATACGGGTGTTTTTTACCCTCTGCAAACATTCTCAAAGAATAAAGCTGTTGATTTCCGGCAGGTACCAATTGCAATAGAAGCCAACAATCCCGAAGATCTGGCGGCTATCCGGGCTATCGCAGACCGTATTTCAGAGAGAGTGACTGAACTTAACTCCGCGCAGAGGAAAGCCCTCCACGTAGCCGCTGTTTTTGCATGCAATTTTACTAACCACCTGATTTCTATATCGCAGCAATTGCTGGAGGATGAAAACTTAGATTTCGATCTGTTGAGACCGTTGATTGCTGAAACTGCCAGCAAGGTTCAACTATACGATCCGGCGACTGTACAAACCGGACCAGCAGTACGGGAAGATAATGAAATAATTAATTCCCACCTTGAAATGCTGCGGGATCAACCCGAGTTACAGGATCTCTATCGGAAGCTAAGTCAGAGCATAGTCAATTTGCACAAGCAAACCCGGGGCTGAATTTAATTTGTTATTTTTGCCCTAATGAACATTTTTAAGATAAAAATCAATTTTGAGGCGGCATCTAAGCCATCTCTGGAACTACCTATTGCCGAGGGAGAATCTGTTCTCGACGTGTGCCTCGATAATGGAATAGAGTTACAGCATAACTGTGGTGGAGTTTGTGGTTGCAGCACCTGTCAGGTATATGTGAACCGGGGAATGGACAATATCGAAGAGATCTCAGATAAAGAAGAAGATTTTATAGACAGAGCAGTTAACCCAAGGATCAATTCCCGTCTGGGATGTCAGTGTTTGATCATCGATGGCGATATCGAAGTTACTTTACCCGATCAGAATCAATTTTTAGGACATTAAATAAATTGCTGAAGCAAATATATGGCTAACGAAAAATTTGAACTTCCTATCCACTGGAAGGATTACGAAGATATAGCAATGGGACTTTACGAAAAGTTTGGCGATGATTTTGGTGAATCTAAAATTTACCGCATTCGCTTTACTGAGCTTCTTGATTGGGTATTGAGCCTTCCAAGCTTTGCAGGTACACGTGAAGAAAGCACGGAAGGACATTTGGAGCAGATCCAATCTGCATGGGTGTATGAGTGGCGTGATAATCAGGAATAGCAGATTGCGACGAATGGGTTGCGTGAATCGATCGTCGTTCGGGTTGTTTAGCTCTACCGGCTTTCAACTTTCAACTTTCAACTTTCAACTTTTCTAATGTTCTTAGAAAAAATCAAACACATAAAAGCCTTCATACTGGATGTAGACGGGGTGCTTACCGATGGGACCGTTCTCGTGACGGAAACCGGGGAGCAGCACAGAAGGTTTAATATTAAAGATGGCTATGCTCTGCAGCTTGCAGTAAAACGCGGATACTACGTTGTAGCAGTTTCGGGAGGCCGCTCAAAAGGTATAGAGCTGCGATTAAAAGGGCTGGGAATTACTGAGGTTTTCCTTGGACTTGATTCTAAAATTGAAGCATATTACAATTTTCTGAAAAGCAGCGGCCTTTCACCCGAAGAAATCCTCTATATGGGCGATGATATTCCCGACCTTTCTGTAACAAAATTAGTGGGTTTAGCTACTTGTCCGGCCGATGCAGTTGAGGAGATTAAGGCTGTGTGTCACTATATATCA
Organism: Daejeonella sp.; assembly: GCF_037719425.1. Taxonomy (GTDB): domain Bacteria; phylum Bacteroidota; class Bacteroidia; order Sphingobacteriales; family Sphingobacteriaceae; genus Daejeonella. The sequence continues at coordinate 5,346 of NZ_JBBJNI010000177.1, forward strand.
CCAAAAAATGGAGGGGAGGGTTGTGTCAGGGACATTATTGAGAAAGTTATGAAGATCCGTGGTGACTGGCACGATGAAAGCCCATCAGCTCATGATGGCAGCCTGAATTAATTTTATTATTTTAGGTTAAACCATTTGGGGTAAATGGTATCAAACAGAGAAATAAAGAAGGAAATATGAAAAGATTTTTTATCGCATTAGGCCTGGTACTTTGTGTAGCTACCTTTGCCAACGCACAAGGCGGTGGCCGTCAAATGGGCACTCCTGCTGAAAGAGCAGAGCGTTCGATTACTCGTATGGAAGCATTAAAGCTCTCTGCGGATCAAAAAACAAAACTTACAGAAGTATTTTTGGCTCAGGGAAAATCTGTGGACAGCTTAAGAGCTGCTAGCGGTGGTGCCGGGGGCGAAGGAATGCGCGAAAAAATGGCTCCCATTCAGGCCGCAACTTCTAAAAAAGTTATGGCTCTTTTGACTGATGAGCAAAAGAAATCTTATAAGGCAATGCTTGCTGAGCAAAAAGCGAAACAGAAAAACTAATTCTGCTCTAATTCTGATTTATAAAAGCGGCTTATGGTCGCTTTTCTTATTTTTGGGAAAATCTAAGACATGACCAATAGCTTTCCCCCGATCATTCTAGCCTCTAAATCGCCGCGAAGGCAGGAGCTTCTAAAACTCATGGGTATTGACTTTCGCATTGCTCTGAAGGAAGTGGATGAAACTTTTCCGGAGGGCTTAACGCCGCCCGAAATTGCTTTATATATCTCCGAAAGGAAAGCCAAAGCATTCGACGAACTCGTTGACGATGAGATCGTCATTACCGCCGACACTATAGTTGTAATTAATGGAAAAATACTCGGAAAGCCTGAGGATGATAAACATGTAATAGAGATCCTTTCCACTCTTTCTGGAAATATGCATGAGGTTATTACAGCCGTTAGCTTGTTACAGAACGGGCACATTCATAGTTTCTACGAAGTTTCTGAGGTCTTTTTCAAAGCCATAACCAGGGAACAGATAGAATATTATATTAAGAACGGAAATCCGATGGATAAGGCTGGTGCCTACGGAATCCAGGAGTGGATCGGCCTGATTGCCATTGAAAGGATAAACGGTTCATATACAAATGTAGTTGGCCTTCCCACGCATCGATTGTATCAGGAACTATGCAATTTTAAATAAGTCCATCTTAATAATATCTTTACCGAATATTTCAAACGGGGTTTTGTTTTCAGTATAAAAATTGTTATGCATTGTCTATGGTAGTTATTCGTAAAAGTGAAACTGGACGCATCCCTGAATGGGGGGTCTATATTTTTCCTGTTCTTACTGTGATTTTTGCCATACTTTATCTTGCAGATGAAAATCTCTACCGCTCTCTTATAATGGAAGATAGCAGCATTGAGTGGCTGACTTTTGCATTCTTAATCGCAGCTGGTTTTCTATCCTTGACTGTAGCTGTAAAGATCAAACGCAGTCATGATTATTTGCACTGGTTTTTTATCTTATTTTTCGGGTTTAATCTCCTTGCCGGACTGGAAGAAATTAGCTGGGGACAGCGGGTTTTCGAAGTAGAGACTATCGGCGTGTTTCATAAATACAGCGATCAAAACGAAATGAATCTCCACAATACATTTCAGGGACTGGTCCATATAAAAACCAAACATATTGCTTTGCTGGTTCTGTTCTTCTATGGAAGCATTCTCCCCTGGCTAATGCGCAACCGAGATTTACGCCAGGAGAAGTTCCCTTTACAGCAGTTCATCATTCCCCCAGTGTTCCTGCGTTTGGGATTTACCCTGGGGGCCATATTGATGCTGGATTTTCAAACTGGCTATGAAGAGGAACTTGGTGAATTCTTTTTCAGCATATGTTTCTTTATCATGATGCTGTGGAACCTGGAATTATTTAAACATGGTTACTTTCATACTGACAATTATTCCAGCATCTCGAAAAGAAGTCCTTCCTTAAGTGAATAGGCTGATAGCTTAAGCGACTTAAATTCGCACATCCTCAGGATATAATTCGTCATTGCCGTGGCTACTACTATCATGTCAACGCGGACATCAGGGATCTCAACCATTTGCCTGCGTTCAGCACGAGTGCTTGAGATGATCAAGTGGGATATATCACGGAATCGCTCGATGTCAATCTGCTGTTCAGGCCTTTCAAATGAGGGCTTAAACTCAGAATCCTGCAGCTCAGCGAATGTTTCAAACGAGCCGGCAGAGCCAATCATTAAAATGGGTCGATGTAAATCCAGCTGTTCCTGAAGATCACTCAGAGTATTATCCAGATAAATATTAATATGACTTACTTCTTCATTCGAGATCGGATCAATATGATGAAACCTATCCATAATTCGTGCTGCGCCAATAGGATAACTTCTTTTGAAGTAGGCATTTGTTAAATACTAATAAAATTAGTAAATTAGCGATATGGAGC